>DYSZ01000059.1 GCA_020726265.1 Draconibacterium orientale | reverse complement strand
GAGCTTTACACCTGGTGTTACGAGAATTTTCGCGAGATGTACCCCGATGTTTTATTGCGGGCTTTTGCCGGAATTGCAGCATAAAAATGTAAAAAGCGGGGCAAAACCCGCTTTTTTTATCACTCATTGGTAAGGCGATTTTGCTGGTTAAAATGCCGGCTGAGATTAGGAAGAAGATCGGGGAAAAATATACTGAGATTTTTCAAGAAGGTAATTAACAGATTAGGAATTATCTAAAGCTTGATAGTATATCTGAACTTAAAAAACACCTTTTGTCATTCGCTTCAGCCCGAAAAACAGTACTTTCGCAGGCATATTATTACTGTGCTATCATGCAAAAAATACGAATCACAAAACGGTTTCATTTCGAAATGGCACACACGCTGTACGAGTACGACGGGTTGTGCCGCAACATTCACGGGCACTCTTATTACCTGGAGGTTACAGTTACCGGCAAACCCCGCAACGAACCCGGCCATCCGAAAGATGGAATGGTAGTCGATTTTGGAGAGCTGAAAAACCTGGTGAAAACCAATATTGTCAATGTTTTCGATCATGCTTTGGTGGTGAATCATCTGGTTCCGGAAGAGCAAAAGGAGCTGCTGCAAAAAGTTACCAGCCGCGTGATTGTAGTCGGGTTTCAACCCACCTCCGAAAATTTGGTGGTTTATATTGCCTCCATCCTTCAACCTCTTTTGCCTTCGGGTGTTAAATTATTCAGCATCCGGTTGTACGAAACCGAAACTTCGTTTGCCGAATGGTTTGCAGTTGATAATTAGAAAGGAAAGCCCCTCCCGGCCTCCCCGAGGGGAGGAGTAAAAAGATTAACTAATGATGAACAAAGATTAAAGATTTACGACTTAACTTCTTTTCAATTGTAAATCGTTTAATAGTGAATAAATTGATAAACTAATTAAAAACTTTCCCCTTTTGGGGGAATTAAAAGGGGGCTTATAATATGCCAGATAACAAACCTAAACTTTTCCTGCTCGATGCTTATGCATTAATTTACCGCAGCTATTTCGCGTTTATCCGCAACCCACGGTTTAACTCAAAAGGAATAAATACCTCAGCCATGCTGGGCGTTACAAATACGCTGGTTCAGGTTTTAGAGAAGGAGAAACCCGATTATATTGGCGTGGTTTTCGACCCGTCGGGGCCCACTTTCCGGCATGAGCAGTTTCCCGCGTACAAAGCCAACCGTGAGGAAATGCCCGAAGACCTGCGCAAATCGATTCCTTACATCCGCAAAATTATCGAAGGATTTAACATCCCCATTATTGAAAAAGCAGGGTTTGAGGCCGACGATGTAATTGGCACTTTGGCCAAAGAAGCCGAAAGGCAGGGTTTTATCACCTACATGATGACGCCGGATAAGGATTATGCGCAGTTGGTAACTGAAAATATTTTCATGTTTAAACCCGGCAAAAGCGGCGACGATGCCGAAGTTTGGGGAATTAAAGAAATTCAGCAAAATTTCGGGATTAGTAAAACTGAGCAAATCATTGATATTCTTGGGTTGATGGGCGATTCGGCCGATAATATTCCGGGTTGCCCGGGTGTGGGTCCAAAAACCGCCGAAAAACTGATTGCTGATTATGGCAGCATCGATGGCGTTTACCAGAACATTGGCCAGTTAAAAGGTAAACTACAGGAGAATTTAATTCAGTTTGAGCAACAGGTGCGGCTTTCGCGCGAACTGGCTACCATTATTTTGGATGTCCCCATCGAATTCAACACAAAAAACCTGATCCGCGACCCGCTGAACAAGGAAGCGCTTACAGCACTTTTCGAAGAACTGGAATTCAGAAGCCTGATTCAGCGGTTAAGACTGAAAGAAGGAGATGGTGTTGAGCCACCAAAGGCAGTGCCGGCTGGCAACCCGTTTCAAGGCACTTTGTTTGACATGGGAATTGTGGAGACAGCAACAGTTGCCAAAAACCGCGATACCATCGAAACCGTGCCTCACCAGTATTACTTAGTTGAAACGGCATTGCAACGGGCAAGTTTACGTGCCGAGCTTTCGGTTCAAAATGAGTTTTGTTTCGATAGCGAAACCACAGGGCTCGATACCCATTCGTCCGAAATTGTATGTCTTTCGTTTGCATTTCGTTCGCACGAGGCTTATTGTGTAACGGTTCCGGTAAACCGGGCTGAAGCACAGAAAGTAATCGACGAATTCCGAGAGATTTTTGCCGACGAAAACATTACCAAAATCGGGCAAAATATTAAATACGATATGCTGATGCTGAGCAATTACGGCATCGAGGTGAAGGGCTCGTTGTACGATACAATGCTGGCGCATTACCTCATTCAGCCCGATTTAAAACACGGGCTTGATTACCTGTGCGATACTTACCTCAACTACACCAAAATACCGACAGAGGATTTGATTGGCAAAAAGGGGAAAAACCAACCAACAATGCGTTCGGTTACACCCGAAAAGCTGCGCGATTATGCCTGCGAGGATGCCGACCTCACGCTTCAACTCAAACTTAAAATTGACCCGGATCTCGACAAATTTAAAGTACGTGAGTTGTTTGAAACCCTCGAAATGCCGCTGGTTCCGGTACTGGTTGGAATGGAAAACGCTGGAGTGCGCATTAATTCAGACGAATTAAACCGCTATTCGAAAGTTTTGTTAGAGCAAATTATTCAGCTTGAACAGGAAATTATTGCGCTGGCCGGCGAACAGTTTAATGTATCGTCGCCACAGCAGTTGGGAGTTATTTTGTTCGAAAAACTGAACATCGACCCCAATGCCAAAAAAACAAAAACAAAACAATATTCCACCGCCGAAGAGGTACTTGTACAGTTGCAGCACAAACATCCGATTATTGAAAAGGTACTCGATTTCAGGGAACTGAAAAAACTGCTTTCGACATATGTGGAAGCGCTGCCGTTGTTGGTGAACCGCAGAACGGGGAAAATTCATACCTCGTACAACCAGGCAATTGCAGCCACGGGTAGGCTGAGTTCGGTAAACCCGAACCTACAGAATATTCCAATCAGAACGCTGAACGGTCGCGAAATACGAAAAGCTTTTATACCGAGCGACACTGAGCACACTTTTCTTTCGGCCGACTATTCGCAAATCGAGCTCCGGATTATGGCCGCGCTGAGTGGAGATGAGGGAATGCAAAAAGCGTTTAACGAAGGAAAAGATATTCACTCGATTACAGCAGCAAAGATTTACAAAGTGCCCGAAATAGAAGTTGACAGCGATATGCGGCGAAAAGCCAAAACCGCCAACTTTGGCATTATTTACGGCATTTCGTCGTTCGGATTGTCGCAACGCCTCAATATTTCGCGCTCAGAAGCCAAACTTTTGATTGATGGTTATTTCGAAAATTTCCCCAAAATCAAACTTTTTATGGACAAACAGATTGAACAGGCAAGAAATCAGGGGTTTGTTCAAACAATTATGGGGCGCCGACGTTATTTATCCGACATTAATTCGGCAAATGCGGTAGTTCGCGGAATGGCCGAACGAAATGCGATAAACGCACCCATCCAGGGTTCGGCTGCCGACATCATCAAAATTGCGATGATTAATATTTACAGGCAGTTTGAAACGTTGAAACTGAGATCGAAAATGGTACTTCAGGTACACGATGAGTTGAATTTTGATGTTTTGAAAACCGAGCTTGAGGAGGTAAAAGCGATTGTAAAAGCCGAAATGGAGGGTGCGGTTGAAATAGGTGTTAGATTAACGGTTGAAATGAATTCAGCTGCAAACTGGCTCGATGCACATTAAATAGTATGATTCACGAAATTGAAACAGAAGAAGATTATCAGGAAGGGTTAAAGCGTTTCCTCGAAATTTGTGGTGGTCCGAAAACGGCAGAGGAGGAGAAAGAACTGTATCTGCTGATGGATTTGATGGAAAAGTATGAACGGAACAACTGTTCGGTTAACTGAGATTTCCGTGAAATATAAGATTCACCGCGGTTTGATATGCTGTCAATCCGTTTGATTTTTCAATTTTTTTCAGACTTTTCTTTGGTTCAGCAAAATTGTGGCAAAAGTAAATCCAGAACTGTTTCATTTTATTCAGGGCATTGCCGGGGTTATCCATCACTTTCAGGTACTCATCAAACATCAGCTGGTGAAATTCATGTAGTTTTTCTTTTTTCTCAATTGCGCTAATTCCTAATCCTTTTATTTGCGCGGGCAGAAACGGGTTCATCAGCACACCGCGACCAACCATTAAATAATCGACTCCTGAAAATTTCTGGTGAATTTGTTTGAAATCATCAGCCGAATTTACATCGCCGTTGTACACCAATCGGTGTTTCAGCGCTGAAGTGGCAAAAGCAAAAGCCGAATCAAAAATATCGCCTGAATACAACTGTTTGGCTACGCGCGGATGCAGAATCACTTCCGAAAGCGGAAAATGGTTCAGCACCGGAACAACTTGTTCAATTTCGGTAGCCGAAACAAGCCCGGCGCGCATTTTAACCGATAATTTCAGATCTGTTTTTTCAAAAAATGCAGCAAGAATATGCTCAATTTTTTCGGGGTATGGCAACAGGCCTGCGCCCATTCCACGTTTGGTAACCATCGGGTAGGGGCACCCAAGATTGAGGTTGATTTCGGTATAACCAAGCGTTGAAAGATAGTTTGCAAGAAACAGCATTTCTTCAGCCGAAGCAGCTAATACCTGCGGAATAACCCGAGTTTGCTGATTATTTGCCGGGAGTACTTCTTTTTCGTATTTCCGCAAAACCCCGTTGTTTTTAACAGAAATGTAGGGAATAAAAAAAGCGTCAATTCCGCTGAAAACCTGGGCATATACCTGTCGATACACAAAATCGGTAAATCCCTGCAAAGGAGCGAGGTAGCAAACCGGGTGCGGTTGTAATTCATTGTTCATCGGGCGTAAAAATACAAAACACGAAACACAATCTGTTTCGAATTGATATCTTTGCCAACGCTTTGCAAAGAATGAATTCATTACCTACATACGAAATGCCAACGGGCACTGAACAACAGGCAGTTTTTGACACAACTGCATCACTGGTTTTTGAGGAGTCGGTGCTGATGGAAGACTCTGTTTCATATTTACAGGATTCGCTTCTTCGTACACCATCCGATTCAACTTTCAGGTTTTTCGAAATTAAACCCGAAGAGAAATTATTTATCGGTGATGCCCGCTTCCCCAGCGATACAGCGTATTTTGAAACTATTCTCTGGAGGGGTTTACCAGTGGTTCCTCGGCAGAAACAGGAGTTCAGCAACGATATATTTACGATACTTTTTCTTGTTTTACTTGCATTACTGGCCAGTGTGAGGGGTGGGTATTCAAAATACATCAGTTCGCTTTTTCAGGCCATTTTTAATTACAATGCATCGGTTCGTATGTATCGAGAAAAGAACTATTCTTTTTTGCATGGTGCTTTCCGGCTCGAAGTTTTGTTTTACATCTCGATATCAATTTTTGTTTACCAGATAGTCATATCTTCATCAATTGGTCAAGTCAGCTTTAATTTAATCGAACTTGGAAAGACCTCGGGAGTTCTTATCCTGTTTTTTCTGGTTAAGAAGTTGCTGTACAAAACAATGGGATCGTTGTTTATTGGTACTTCCGACACCAATGAACTGATGTTTAACATGGACAATTTTTACCGGGCTGCGGGCGTAATTCTGTTTCCGGTGGTCGCTTTTGTTGCGTTTAGTCCTTTCGGAAACACAATAATATCAATAGGTACAGGAGTTTTTACCCTTGTTTTTTTTTATGGGCTATTGCTAAAAAGAGCGATATCAATTTTATTAAAAAAACAGGTGTCTATTATTTATCTGTTTTTATACCTTTGTACCCTTGAATTTTTACCCTTGCTTTTAATATACAAAGTAGCGGTTGGATAGAGCAGGGACAAGTATTAATTAAAAGAAAGAATAACTTGAAAATCAAGAGTATTGTTGTTTCGCAACCAGATCCGAATACGGCAAAATCACCCTATTTTGAGCTGGCGGAAAAGTATGGACTGAAAATTGATTTCAGACCTTTTATTCAGATTGAAGGTGTTACGGCTAAAGATTTTCGGAATACCCGTATTAATATCCTGAACCACTCGGGCGTAATTTTTACCAGTAAAACTGCTATCGATCATTTTTTTCGGATCAGTCAGGAAATGAGGATCACAATCCCCGATACTATGAAATATTTCTGTATTTCGGAGGCAACAGCATTTTACCTTCAAAAATACATTGTATATCGGAAACGTAAGATTTTCTACGCTGATGGCCGTTTTTCTGATTTGGTGAGTATGATGAAGAAACATCGCGACGAGAATTTTCTTGTTCCGCTTTCAGATATTCATAAACCCGAAATTCCGCAATTACTCGATGCCGATGGTTATAAATACACAAAAGCCATTTTGTACCGTACAGTAAGCGCCGATCTTTCGGATATGCCTGAAATTAATTACGATATCATGGTGTTTTTTACACCGCAGGGCATAAAATCGCTTTTCCAGAATTATCCGAATTTTGTGCAGAACGAAAAGATAATTGCTAGTTTCGGTCCTGCAACGGCGAAAGCCGTTCGCGAAGCCGGTTTGAGGCTCGACATTGAAGCGCCTACATCTGAATTGCCATCAATGACAATGGCGCTTGAACAGTTTATTAAAAAACAGAACAAGGTTTAATAATAGCTACGGCTCAGAAACAAAGGCTGTCCTACCGCTGGTTGGGTAGCCTTTTTTGTTCATAATGAATAATTTAAGTGAAAATAGTACTGGTAATAAGCCTTACTTTTCGTTTCGGAAGAACGAAAAGCTTTGCAGCAAAAAGGTGATTGACAAGCTTTTTGCGGAGGGCAAATCTGTTTTTGCGTTTCCTCTTAAATTTGTATATCTCGAAACCGGACTAACAACAGAAACCCCGGCACAAGCGGGTTTTGCCGTTTCAAAAAAGAATTTTAAAAAAGCGGTTCAGCGAAATCTGATTAAACGCAGAATGCGTGAAGCTTACAGATTTCATAAACCTGATTTTTATGATGCTCTGAAAGAAAAGCAGGTCGCTGTTTTTTTTGTTTACACAGCAAAAGATATTGCCAGTTATGCTGTAATCGAATCAGCAATAATAAAAGGGTTGAAGAAGTTGGTCAGGGAGATTCAGCCGAAACAAAATTAGACCAGCCACAAATTACCCGGATTTTTACGTTAGAATTAAACGATTAAATCTGAGCATCTGTGGCTGTTCAGTTTTATTCTTCATCCATAATTTCGGTTTGCATACGTACCGAATCTTCGTGGATAAGTTGAAAAATGCTTTTTACAAATGCCTCATTCAGTTCAAGTTTCTTCCCAATGTTTACACGGTTTTCCATCAGTTGTGTCCAGCGGTTAATTTGTAGTGCAGTTACATTGTTTTCCTTTTTGTACTGACCGATTTTTTTAATTGTGTTAACCCGGGTCGAAAGAATTTCGAGCAATTCGGTATCGAGATCGTCAATACGGTTGCGCAAAACATCGAGTTGATTTTCGAATGCCGGATTGTTCGTGGTTTCATATCTTATTACCAGCTTATCGAGTAATTTGCCCAAATCGGCAGGTGTAAGTTGTTGGGCAGCATCGCTTAAAGCACATGTGGGATCAATGTGTGATTCAATCATCAGTCCGTCCATGCCCATATCAAAGGCTTTTTGCGAAATCTCGAAAAGGTACTCCCGTTTGCCCGCAATGTGGCTCGGGTCGCAAATAATGGGCAGGTTTGGCATTAACCGTTTCAGTTCAATTACAGTTTTCCAGTTGGGGTAATTCCGGTATTTTGTTTCCACAAAAGGGGTGAACCCACGGTGAATGGCTACAATATTTCTGATTCCTGCCTGATGAATGCGTTCGATAGCGCCCATCCAAAGCTGAACATCGGGATTTACCGGGTTTTTTACCATAACAACAGCATTGGTTCCTTTTACCACATCGGCAATTTCCTGCACCACAAAAGGGCTGGCAGTCGAACGTGCGCCAATCCAGAGTACATCGAGTCCGGCTTTTAAAGCTTCTTCGGTATGTTGGGCATTAGCAACTTCGGTACCAACCGGCAGACCGGTTTCCTCTTTTACCATTTGCAGCCATTTCAGCCCGATAGAACCAACGCCCTCAAACATTCCGGGGCGGGTGCGGGGTTTCCAGACGCCACCGCGATAAACAAATACACGTTTGTCTTTGGCTAATAAACGGGCAGTATCAAGTACCTGCTTTTCAGTTTCGAGGCTGCAGGGGCCTGCAATCAAAAGCGGGTTATCAAGTTTTGGCAACCACGTTTTTATCGGATTGATGTCGAGTTTCAATGTCATGACTATTTTGTATAAAGTTTTACTAATTTTTCTTCATTTTTAACCAGGTGCGGGTTTTCGCTTTCAAGTATGCTTCTGATTTTGTTGGCATTAAGAATCAGTTCATGGAGTTTATTGTCATCGTGGTTAAACAAACAATCGCGGAATTCATGCAAATGTTTGATATAAACATCAAGCGATTCAACCACATATTTCCTGTTTTGCTGAAAGATGGGATGCCACATGGTACTTGAACTTTTGGCAAGCCTCACGGTTGAACGGAAGCCTCCGCTGGCAAGGTCGAAAATGATACTCCTGTCTTCTTTGTCCTGAACAGCATTTGCCAGCGCAAAAGCAGCCGCATGAGGCAGGTGCGAAACATAGGCTGTGCTGTGATCCTGTTCATCGGCGCTCATATAGGCAATGTTCATTCCCAAAGTCTGAAACATTTTTTCGACCAAAGCCAGATGTTGAGGACCTGTGTCGGCATGGTCGCAAATGATGGTTATTTTATTGCGGAACAAATCTTCGAGTGCGGCTGTGGGGCCTGAGTTTTCAGTTCCCGACATGGGATGTGCAGGCACAAAATTTCTTCTTCTTTTATGGTTTTTTACCGACTCAATAATTTCGTATTTGGTTGAACTCATATCGGTTACAGTAGTGCCTGGGCCAATATTATCGAGTATTACCGGTAATATTTCGATTTCTTTGTCAACCGGAATTGCAATTATCACCAGGTCAGTGTCTTTTACAGCTTCTTCAAGTGGCGCAATCCTGTCAACCAAACCTAATTCCAGCGCTTGACCGGTATGTGCGGGATTGGTTTCAACACCGGTTATTTCAGTGGCAAAACGGCTTTTCCGCAGGTCCTTTGCCAGCGAACCACCAATCAATCCAAGTCCGATAATTGTTGTTTTCATTTGTTATGTAATAAAAAAGGCCCCGAATTTTTCGAGACCTTTTGGTAAAATATTTTCAATTATAACAATATCCTACTTTCTGATCCCGAGTTGTGAACCATAATAAAAGTAAAACCAGAAATAGGAAATGTTAGCAATAGTTCTCATAAATATTCAAATACGGTGCAAATATATAGATATATTTTAAAATTGAAACCTGAACGACATTTTTGATGCTGATTTTAAATTGTTGTATCGTTAATTATGCAGTATCTTCTTTTGTAATAATGATTCACCATTTGCCAGAATTCTGACAACATACAATCCTGCAGGCAAATGGCTGAAATCTGTATTTGTAATGTATTCGCCGGCAATATCCTGTTCTGTTATCGATTCAAGTTTTTGTCCGTAAATATTAAGAACCTCAATCGTAAGTGTTTTAACCGGATTTTGCAACCTGATTTCAATATTAAGGTTATCGCGGGTTGGGTTGGGGTAGATTTGAATATTTCCCGGCAAAACTGCAACTTCATTGTTCGCAACAGGATTCTGAATTCGTAGGTTATCGATTGTCCATCCCCAGCCGTGGGCGTACGGATCGGAGTACAGTCTGAAACGGACAAGAATCGTATCATTTACATGGAAATTTCCATTACCGAGAAGATTTATTTCATGATTGATATACCAATCGGGGATACCAACGGTTTTTGAAACCTGGCTGACAATATCTTTATTGTAATTGGTTTTCCAAATTGTATTTAACCCTGAATCGTAACCATCAGCCAGAGGTAGCCATGTTTTGCCATTGTCTTTGCTGCCTTCAGCAATCACATAATCCCAAAAATTGTCATCACCAAACTTTGCTAAAACTTCACCCGGCTCAACCAAAACAACTTCGTCGTAACTCATTTTACCCTCTGATTTCAGTATGATTGGGTATTTGAGTATGGCTATAAAATCGAAGCTTGAGTTGTTTTTGTTTGGACTCGGATAGGGATGCGGGCTATGAATAGAAGCATTCAGAAAATTTTCGGCTTTATATATCTCAAAATCGGATATAACGAAATCGGCAGTTGGATTGTTAAAATCGTTAAAGTAACCTGTAATCGGGCTGAAAAGTTTCTCAATTTTAAACGAATATGTTCCGGTTGATGGACTTTCAGAACTGTTCTTTGCAACTGAAGCATCTTTCGCAAAAATTCGGTAAGTAATTATGTCACCGTCGTTAAGACCAATCGGTGGAACCGAAAAAGTTCCTTTAAACAGATTTTTCGCTTCCGGAGTCAACCCAAATGATGCATAAGAAATTCCATTAACAGCATATTCAACAAATACTGTATCAACGCCAACATTGTCAGTGACAGTAGCTGATATTTGCATCTCGTCGCCATTTAATACGAAATAGGGTGGAGGTTCGTGGCTGATAACCGGATTTTGATTATCGGGGCCGATATTAATTGTGTACAACTCAGCAGGTGCTTCAGTTGGAAGATTAAATATCCTGTTCATTATATCACCTGCACTAACATAATAGTCAATTTGTTTTGTATTTACATCGGGTAAAAGAGTTGCTATATACTGGCCTGGTTTTGTTTCCTGAACAAAAGATATAGAGTCGCGATGAGTTTGAAACGAGTCGGTTGAAAAGTAAACCAAAAGTTTTGTATAGTCCAACGCAAAGTCGCTTTTCACCGAAAGTTTGAAAACGATTGGTTGCACAGTTTCGATATCGCTGGGTTTATTAAAATCGAGTTTCATAATTTTCCAGCCAATATCGGCAAGAATTCCGCGGGTTACAGGTCCCGGATCATGAACCGCTTCACCTTTCCCGATGGCGTGAGTCATCAATGAATTTTCGCTGCCGTGATTGTAGGTGTCATCGTTTAAATGATAAATGCTTGATCCGTCATCCCAGGTTGATGGAGCATATAATCGGATTTTGCTGCCGGGAGTTGCCAGTTTTGCAGAAGGGCTGTTCGAAAACAGAGCCTGAGATACAAAAGCATTATAAAGATTTGCTGAAGCTAACTCGTAAAATGAGGTGTCAAGCAGGTTTCTGTTGTTTGCATCTACAACCATAACGTCGAAAGCTGCAGCGTCGCCAATGGTTTCGTTTCCATAGGCACCTTTGCTGCCGGTTACAAAGAAGAAGCCGGTAAAACCAAGTCCGTGGCCAATTTCATGTAATGCAACCGTAACAAAGTCGTATAACTGATCGGGTGTGGCTCCATCAGTTCCGTAATACCATTTGATGTCTTTATTAAAAGTAGCCTCAATATCGGGCATTGCAGATGCTGAAATTTCATTTCCGGTAATTTTTTCGACCAAAGCGATAGGGTAAAACCGGTTGATGTGAGGTGCATATATAAAGTTGGAATAATAATCCGAAGGTCCGGCACTTGCAAGAATATTACTTTCCTGTGAACGCCAGCTGGCTTTAACCTTGATTGGCACATCAGATTCAATGATCTGTTCCCAGATGGAAATTGCATATTCAAAGGCTGTTTTTGCGTTTTCAGGAAACAGACTATAGGTAATCACAAAATCTGATTTTTTGTCGTTACCCGATTTTTGCAGAAACTCTGCAGGTGGCGGAACAAATGATTTTTCTGTTTTTTCTGATCCATAACAAACAGGGTGTTGAAATACAATACCTTGTTTGTTAAGCGAAACCTGGGCTATAATAAAACCGGCATTACTCAGTACAATTGCAGTTATTAAAAATGTCTTTTTCAATATTGGTGTTTTATTAAATGACAAAAGTAACATGAATTTTGTTTGTGAACTTTTATTCCCGGCAACCAAAAATTTGCCAATTAGTTCTGCCGCAAAGAATAAAAAAAATGCTGAATAAATCAGCATTTTTCTTCGTAACCTCTGTATTTAACAAAGTATTTTACATCAATCATTTTCTATACAACCGGGCTCTTTTTTGAAAAAACCAAGTTAAAGAGAATAACTGCTGAGGTGATTAACCCAATTACTGCGGCTGCAAAAGCAACTAATAATAATGTTTTCATTTCTCTATTGTTTTATGATTCGTTTTGTGAAGGTGTTATTATTTATATCGGTAACACTTGCAAGATAAATACCTGACTGGATTGCAGAAAGATCAACATTGTAGGAAGGATTGAATTGTACATCACAATTTGATTCGCGGTAAACAATCCGGCCCATCAAATCGGTAATTCTAATTTCAACAGAGGATTGATTATTTGAATTAGAACAATCGAATGTAAGTGTGCCTGAACATGGGTTTGGGTAAACATTTATTTCTGAAGTATTAAATATTTCGTCGTTAGCTGCAGTATTAATTCCGGCAGTTTCATTTTCAGTCCATCCGATACCCGACAGCACAGAAATCATCTTATCGCTGATGTTATGAATAGCCTCACCTTTATAGGCATAAGCTTTCATAAATTCAGGATTATTTTCAGAACTTTTTAAATGATAAATACTTACTCCATTAATCCAGTTGGATGGTGCATAAACCGAAACTGACTGATCTTCTGCAGATTTGGTTAAGTAAAGCGAGTTTGAAGTTAGTTGCTGTGTGAGCTCAACCGACGGACAAGCGAAATTGGATTTGTCGGCTATACGCTGCTTGTTTTCGTTAAAAAGAAAGTAATCATAAATGGCAGGCGAACTGCTTGCATTGCTGTATTGTGCAACACCATCAATATTGCTGAAAAATCCGGAAATTCCGAGGCCATGACCAATTTCGTGTAAAACAGCGGTAACCAGATCGTACTTGTCGGCCGGTGTGCTGCCATTGAAGCCTAAATACCATGATTTGCTTTTGTTAAACGTACATATAATATCTGCATCATCAGGGTTGTTAAATTCTTTAGAAAGGATTTTTTCGACGAGAGCTACCGGATAGAAAACGTTTGCAATGGGCGTTCCCTTGAAATTGCGATAGAATACTCCGGGTTTTCCGTTTCCGAGCTGGCTTTCGGGTAAGTTCTCCCATTTAATTGTAACATTTATAGGAATTGATGATGAGATTCGTTCTTCCCAGATTGCAAGAGCATAGTTAATTGCTATTTGGGCATTCTCAGGTACGTTCTCAAATGTAACATTGAACGTATTCAGTGTTTCTCCCGATTTCAGGCTCGAAATATGATCATCCGAAGGTACAAATACCTGATTAACCTCATTAAGCGAGATATTAACTGATTCAGTGACATCGGCAGTTTCGCCGGTAAAGTTTTGCTGACCAAAAGTTATGTTAACAGCCACAAAACAAAGAAGTGAAATAAGCGTCCGTTTCATTTCAATTCGATTTAATGGTTTGCAACACCACAAACTTTGGCTGATAAAGGCAGCTAGCACATAAAAGAGAACATTAACTCAATGTATTTAGTGCTGATAATGTGCAGCTTAAATCTGATTGAACGGGTTTGTAATGTGAAAATTCAATCAATGGGTTTGTAAAAATACCTGTACCATTTCACAGCACGTAAACTGAGTCCTCTGCCTCAATTTCAAATTCTAAAAAAATATGTTCTTTGGATCCTTAAAAATGCGTCACCAAATTAAGGTAACCAAAGCGCCTGCCTTATGACAGTTTTAATTTATGGGTTTGTAAAATCCAAACTTAAGAATAATATTTTTTTATTGCAAGCTTTTTTATAGTTTAGTTTTGAAAAATATTTTATTAAATTAAAACTTATGAGAATTTTATTAACAGGTTTTCTTGCTGTAATACTTGTGTTTGAGCTGAATGCACGTGATAAAGAGGAAGAAAAATTCAACGAGAAATTCAGGCCTCAATTTCATTTTACTCCTGAAAAGAACTGGCATAACGACCCGAATGGCCTTGTTTATTATGATGGAGAGTACCATTTATTCTATCAATACAACCCAAGTGGTAATGAATGGGGGTTTATGCACTGGGGTCATGCAGTGAGTACTGACCTGCTTCACTGGGAACATTCGCCTATTGCGCTTTACCCCGATAATGATTCGAAAGATAAAGAATTTTGTACGGCCTTTTCAGGATCAGCAATTGTTGATGAACATAATTTACTAAAGAAACAAGCAGATGATGTTAAAACGCTGGTTGCATTTTATACAAGTCAACAATGTGGGCAAAGATTAGCTTATAGCACTGATAAGGGGAGGACATGGATAAAATTGGAAAGCAATCCGATAATACCTTTTGATGAAAAAGATGATGCCCGCGACCCTAAGGTTATATGGCACGAGGAATCGCAAAAATGGGTTATGGTTCTTTACCGCAAACAAACCGAAGACGAAAAAAGCAAGGGAATTTCGTTTTATACATCGGAAAATTTGATTGATTGGCATTGGAAAAGTCATATCAATGGTTTTTTTGAATGTCCCGACCTGGTAAAACTACAGGTTACAAACCGCCCCGAAGAATATAAATGGGTGCTTTTTGATGGCGATGGAAGTTATTTTATCGGAGCTTTTAACGGCGAAGAGTTTACGCCGGAATCAGCAAAAATTAAGAGTGACATGGGCGCTAATTATTATGCCACTCAAACCTGGAGTAACATTCCTGCACTCGATGGACGGACAATTCAGATTGCGTGGATGAGGGGAGGAGAGTTTCCGGGAATGCCTTTTAACGGGCAAATGTCGATTCCCAGTGAGATATCGCTTACAAAATTCAGTTTTGGATATAAACTGGTAAGAAACCCGGTAAAGGAGCTTGAAACATTGCAGGAAAAGCATCAACATTGGGAAGATAAAGTTCTTATTCCGGGCATTAACGAAAACAAAACGAAAAGTGTAAAAGGAGATTGTTTTCGTATTGTTGGTGAATTTGAACTGAAAACTGCCGATAGCTTTGGATTTTTAATAAGGCATGGGAAAAAGATTTCGGGTACGGAAATTCAATATAACGTCAAGAGGGGAATACTAACTGTTTTAAATAGTTCTGTACCAGTGACTCCAGTAGATAACAAGCTTAAACTTGAAATTCTTATCGATCGTTCATCAATTGAGATTTTTGCAAACGACGGACAAACAGTAATCTCAAATTGCTTTACACCGGGTGAAGGAGAGGATATGATTTTATATACAATTGGCGGAGAATTGGGCGTTGTTAAGCTGGATGTTTATGAGTTGAAATCGATTTACAAGGAAGAAAAAAAGTAACCTCGAAAATCAGTTTCTTTTAAGAAATGCTTCTGCAATGATAAGGTCAGCAGGGGTGGTGATTTTTATGTTTTCACGGTTTCCTTCAACCAGATTGATTGTTACGCCCATGCTTTCCAATACAGAAGCATCGTCGGTAAAGTTATCAACCGGGGTAGCCCGATACGCTTTTTTAATAAGCGTAGTCTGGAATGTTTGCGGCGTTTGAACCAGGTAAATTTTTGAACGGTCGGCAGGATGATTATTGCCACCATCAACAATTCTCACCGAATCGGTCACCGGAATTACCGGAAGTGAATTACCGGTGGTTGTTGCACAATCGAGACAATTTTGAATTGTATTATCAGAAACAAGCGGTCGCACAGCATCGTGAATAAACACAATACTTTCGTCATCAATTAATTTAAGCCCATTCTTTACAGAGTAAAAGCGTGTTACACCGCCAAATGCTATTTTGGGCTTAATAGAGAAATGGTGTTTTTTGCAGAGCAGGTGCCAGTTCGAAATTTGTGATTCGGGTAACACGAGAATAAATTCAATTTTCGGGTCGAACTTTGCAAAATTATGTATCGTATGCATTACCAAAGGTAACCCTGCGATTTCTATAAACTGTTTCGGAATATCGCTGTTTATACGGGTTCCACTTCCTCCGGCAACTATCAATGCAAACTTTTTCATACTTTTGGGTATACTTTCAAAAATAATAGTGGGTAAAAATAAATTAAAATTGCGGGTGATGAAAAATGTGATGTTGTTTTTAAAGGAACTGGCAAGGAATAATAATCGCGAATGGTTTCACGATAACAAGAAAAGGTACGAAGAAAGCAAGGGAAAGATTATATTTTTAACGGATGTGCTTATAAGCGAAATCCGGAAGTTTGATAACTCAATTCTTGCTTTAAATCCATCCGATTGCCTTTTTCGAATTTTCAGGGATGTAAGGTTTTCGCACGATAAAAGTCCTTACAAAACTAACTTTGGAAGCTACATTGCAAAAGGTGGTAAAAAGGCTGTCTATGCAGGATATTACATTCATATTGAGCCAGAATCAAGTTTTGCCGGAGGTGGAATTTACATGCCCAATAACGACACACTTAAAAAACTAAGGAATCATATTGCAGAAAATGGAGATGAATTCTTTTCGATAATTCATGACTCTGATTTTAAAGCAGTTTATCCTGAAATGTTCGACGACAAATTGAAGACAGCACCCAAAGGATTTGCACCGGATCATGAATTTATTGAGTTGTTAAAATACAAGTCGTTTGCATTTACTCATCGAATGAGTGACGATGACGTTTTGAGTGAAAAATTTATAGAAGGTATCATTCAATCATACAAACAGTTACACAAGGTAAATGTATTTTTAAATTCTGCTATACAAAAATAGCTCTGACTTTCGGGGTAACCTTATCGGGTTTTTCAGAACTATTTATAAGACCCATATTTTTTATCTTCCCATTTCAAAAAATAATCCCCGGTCGTTCTGATCGGGGTTCTTTTTTTACAAAGTCCGATTCCCCGGTATTTTATAAACAATCTATAAACATTGGGTACGAACAATAACTGTATTGTATATTTTTGGCAGCATAACTTAAATTAAATCATATGAAAAAAAATCTGCTGTTTTTTACAATGATTGCTTTTGCATCAGCTATTAGTGCCCAAAACATTCAACTTCATTACGATTTTGGTAAAGACCGAAAGTATGTAACCACCACAGTTGAAATGTTCAAACCTGATAAACTGGGTAATACATTTTTCTTTATCGATTTTGATTATGGAATTCCTGGTCAAGATTTTATGAGTAATGCCTATTTTGAAATTGCCAGGGTTATGACAATCAAAAAATCAAGGTTTGGTCTTCATGGAGAGTATAATGGTGGATTTGGCAAAATACCGGTTGAAGGAGTAAATGAATTTTTCTCGGTAAACAATGCCTGGTTAGGTGGTCTCGATTATTCGGTTAATGCCAAAGACTTTTCAAAAGGCTTCTCAGCAAAATTATTGTACAAACAAATTCAGGATAAACAGAGCTCATTCCAGTTAACCGGTGTATGGTATGTGAATTTTGCCAAAGGTAAAATGGCTTTTACCGGTTTTGCTGATTTTTGGAAAGAAGATTCTGACTTTAATTTTGATGGAACTACCGATGCTGAATTTACTTTCTTAAGTGAGCCTCAGTTATGGTATAACATCAACACTCATTTTGCCGCTGGTGGCGAAGTTGAGTTAAGTAACAATTTTGCCGGTATGGATGGTTTTAACGTAATGCCGACACTTGGTGCAAAATGGACATTTTAATATTTAACACAAAGAATTATGCTTGAAAAATTTTTCAATCTTTCAGGAAATAAAACCACGGTAAAAACCGAGGTTTTGGCGGGGTTAACCACATTTATGACCATGGCGTATATTCTGGCCGTGAATCCCGATATTTTAAGTGCTACAGGAATGGATAAAGGTGCTGTTTTTACGGCCACCACCCTTTCTGCTTTGATTGCCACGCTGGTGATGGCATTGTATGCAAAACTGCCGTTTGCGTTAGCTCCCGGAATGGGTTTAAATGCCTTTTTTGCGTTTACTGTTGTCCTGGGAATGGGACATTCATGGCAATTCGCGCTCACAGCTGTGTTTATCGAAGGTTTGATTTTCATTGCTTTAACTGCGTTTAACATTCGCGAAATGATTGTGAATTCAATACCGATGAATATGAAACACGCCATTTCGGTGGGTATCGGGTTGTTTATCGCATTCATCGGATTAAAAAATGCAGGTATCATTGTAAGTAGTCCGGCTACTTTTGTAACACTTGGCGATGTGACCAACCTTACTGAAAATGCAGGTGCAGCAGTTGCACTCGTAACGCTTGTAATTACAGGTGTTTTACTCGCACTGAAAGTAAAAGGTGCCCTTTTATACGGAATCCTGATTGGCGCTGTTATCGGGTTGCCGGTTGGCATAACTCATTTGCCCGAAAGTTTCAATATTACACCTCCATCGTTAAGTCCGATTTTTATGAAATTTGAATGGAGCCAGATTTTGACTTTAGATATGTTGATTGTGGTGTTTACTTTTTTGTTTGTTGATATGT
>DYSZ01000239.1 GCA_020726265.1 Draconibacterium orientale | reverse complement strand
GCTGGAGATATCAAGATTTTACGGACTGATTGTATTGATGAACTTTAAAGACCACAATCCACCTCATTTTCATGTGTGGTATGGAGATTTTAAAGCCATTGTAACAATTGAAGATGGAATTGTAAAGGGTGAAATGCCACAACGGGCATTAAAAATGATTTTTGAATGGTTGGAAATTCACCGGGAGGAATTAATTGCTGACTGGAAATTAGCACAAAAAGGCGATGAGTTATTTAAAATTGAACCATTAAAGTAGAACAGTATGTTTTTAGAAATAACACAAGCCAGTTATATCAATGATTACAAATTATTGCTGAGATTCAACAACGGAACAGAAATGACCGCTGATCTGGAAGATGAATTAAACGGTCGTGTTTTTGCTCCTTTAAAAGACAAAAACAAATTCAGAAAATTCTCTATTGTGTTTAATACAGTTGAATGGGAAAACGGCGCTGATTTTGCTCCCGAATATTTGTATGAATTAGCGATATCGCAGCATAAAATTGCCAGCGAACCAACCCGTGAATATGGAAATAGAGGCAATCAGGATGATTAATATTATCTTGAAGTCACTGATTGTGATTTCAATTGAGATTTACAAAACCAACCTGGTAAAAAAGGAATTGAAAAGGCTTTTTCAAAAATGACAATCCGATACATCATATTTTATTCATTTATATCCGATTCATCAACTTAATTTTTGCACCATGAAAAATTCACAATCAAAACGCATCCTGAGAGGAATCCTGAAAACGATTCTTGTGATTTTTATACTCGCAGTGGCTTTTGGCGCTTATTACATCAATTCGCTATTGCCGATAATTACTGGTTATCCAGCAAAATATCTGTGTTCGGCGGTTTTTGTTTCGGGGCGCGAACAGGCCGAAGTGGAAGCGATGGACCTGAATTTTTCGTTTATCAAATTTGTAAAAAGCGAAGTCAGCCTGAACGATTCGAGCGTAACCAGCCGCTTTTTGTGGGGAAAATCGAAAGCGATTTATCGCGATGGTTTTGGAGCCACTTTACTTCGCGATGCAGATGAGACCACACTCATGGCAGTAAAGTTTCCAAAAATAGAAAATGCTTTTAATCCTGATACTTTGCCCTGGCCGGTGGGCAATATTCTTCCCGTTTCAACCACCGGAATCGATTTGGCATTGATGGAAGAATTCACCGAAAAGCTGATGAACGGAGGTTACAACGGCCACGCTTTCGCATTTATGGTTTTGCATAAAGGCATTCCTGTCGCAGAATCGTATCAGCCTGAATTCGATGCGACAACAAGGTTTTTAAGCTGGTCGGTTGCCAAAAGTTTTACAAATGCGCTTGCCGGAATCATGGTAAAAGACGGGAAATGGGATATTAATCAACCACTGGGATTGGCCGAATGGCAGGCCGACGATCGCAAAAGCATCACCTTAAACAACCTGTTACAAATGCAAAGCGGTTTGCGGTGGAATGAAGATTATGGTAACCGTTCGGATGTTACAGTGATGTTGTATTGCGAAAACGATTTTGCAAAATTTACTTACGAACAACCACTTGAAAACCAATCGGGGACAAAATGGTATTATTCCTCCGGCTCGGTAAATATCATCAATCAATACATGCGTAAAACATTGGGCACCGATGACGAATATTATCGCTTTGCCAAAACACGGCTATTTGATAAACTGGGTATGACAAGTGCCATTTTCGAACCGGATGCATCCGGGACACAGGTGGGCTCGTCGTACATTTACGCCACTGCCCGCGATTACGCGCGTTTTGGATTGCTGTACCTGAATGATGGCATTTTAAATGGCGAACGCATTCTTCCTGAAGGTTGGGTTGATTACACCACAACACCTGCCTCCGACAGCGAAGGTGGTTACGGTACACTTTTCTGGCTCAATAAAGGCGGACAATTGCCATCGGTACCAACCGATATGTATTCGTGCAATGGCCACGACGGACAACAGATTTATATTGTTCCTTCAAAAGATTTGGTTGTCGTTGTGTTGGGCTACTCACCAAAACCCGACAGGGTAATGAATTTCGATTTGCTTTTGAGCGATATTGTTTCTGCAATTAATTGAATGCATGAATGCTATAATGCGTGAATGAAGAAATTACATGTATCAGTTTTTGAGATTTGGAATTTTGGATTTGATATTTGGCGATTGGGATTTTGAAATTTGTTGCCAAACCCTGGAGATGTCTCGCTCAAATCGTAAATGGTAAATCGCTAAATTGTAAATCTTCTGAGTTCTTCTTTCAGTACTTCTTTCACCATCAGAAAGTTATCTTCGAGCTTCGGCATGTTTTCGGCAAAAAATGCATACACATCGGGCTATTGGTTTGGCTGGTGAAAATCAACATTTCCGAATGAGTGGTAAATCCGGCAAACTTCCTGTCCGTTATCATCGCGTTTATGATAAAATTCCCAGTTCAGTCCATCCTGAAATCCTTCTTCCAATACTACTTTGTATTGTTCAAGAATTTTAAAAAGTCCTCAGCCGACGGGCTTCGTTTTTGTGCTGAAGTTCAATCATCACACAGGCATTTTCGCGGTCGAAATCGAAACGAAAAGCCACTCCGCTGACACCGGTATTGTTCAATAACCATCGTTTCCTATTGATTTCAGGGTCGGGATGGTTCTGTACAAACGCTTTGAAACCTGCCCAGAATTGCAACTTCAGCTCTTTTAATTCCTCTTTTGTGTACACCTTTTTAATAACCATTTTGTTCAGCCTGAAAGAAAATCATTTTTACTTACATTTGGGCAGCGTTCAGGTTGATTCTGAAATAAAATTGATTTCCGATGTTGAAAACACTATTTTTTGCCAGTTTCATTTTTACAGTTTTTGCCGCAAAAGCGCAACTTGTGAATGTTGAATACAACTACAACAATGTGGGCGATTGTATTCTGGGAGCACACAACCAGTCGAAAACGCCGCTGTACATGAATTTGTGGTTTACCACGCTCGAAAATACCTCTTTCAGAGAAAATTTGCCATATATCAAAAAACTCGACCCGGGATATAATGTGTTGTTTACGCTGGCCCGGGAATCGGATGAAGGAGCACCAAGTTTTATTTTTCAGGTGAAAACATTCCGTTCCGACCCGATTCCGGTAATCAATCTTGATTTTCCGTATCTCGTGCCATTTGCACCCGGAACCAAAATAAAACCTGTGGATGTAAAAAATATCGACGGATTTTGGGGTGCAGAAGCACCAAAAACATGGAAAGCCACTGGTTTTGAAGCAACTCAGGGCTTGCCTGTTTTTGCTGCACGTCAGGGGCAGATAGTTGAAATAACCGGCGCAAGACGTACCGGTGATGCTCAAACCTGGTACAACACCTGGACAAATGCAATTACTCTGCTCCAACCTGATGGAACTTTGATTATTTATAAAAATGTAATCAACCCGCAGGGAAATCTGACTCTCAATCAAAAGATTCATGCAGGAGAATTGCTGGGCGAAGTGGCTCCGAGTGCAAACGAAGTAGTTGTGGTGGTCTGTCACTATTCGCTGTATGCCGAAGGGTTGCAGTTTTTTATCCCTCAGTTTTTAACAGCACCGGGCAAAACTGAAATTGTAAATTCTGCACAAACGATTGAGGTAGTTCATCCAAATGATGTACGCGGATTGGAAATGACAAAAAAGGAACAGCGGCAGTTTTTAAAATGACAAGAACTTAATTCTAAGCCGAAATCCCTTTGTAAGCGTTTTTCATTTTTATTTTTTAGTCCCCTCCGAAAAGTCCGGGTTCATTGATTTTCAACTCTTTTACCCCTGATCTCTAAAAGGGAACTCGCTGAAAATCAATGAACTCTTCAAAGTCCCCTTTAGGATCCCGATTATTCGGGATAGGGGTTTTGGACTTTTCGGAGTAAGCTCA
>DYSZ01000007.1 GCA_020726265.1 Draconibacterium orientale | reverse complement strand
GAGTTTGCGTCCAGTTCTTCGGCATGTTCTTGGCTTCTTCTTTCTTCTTTCTCCCTATTTCGGCACAACCTTCATTCTGAATTTAGCTGCTTTTTCAACTGCTGCTTTGCTGAACGGGTCGGCGTGGTATCGGTTGTTTAGGTACATTTCGGTTTGGTCGAGATAAAACGGGCTGGCCGGAATGCCGCTGGTTCCGGTTGGAATCACTGTTTTTGATTCGTCCCAGTTGGCCGTGGTGAATATATGCCGGTGCGACGCGCCATGATTCACTTTGTACAGATTGTTGTACGAGTACGAATATGGCCCGACAGTATGAAAACTTCCTTTTGTTTCAAACGGACCGCGGTTCAGGTGAAAAGCTTTGTCGAGCATTTTTACTACGCCCAGCGGATGGCCAATGGTAAAAGTGTGCATTTTCCCCCAGCTCCATTGCTCAGAGTCGCTGCCTAATTCGGCGGTTAAATCCGCAATTGTTTCTTTAAACGAACGACCCACAATATTTTCAAAAGTCTCGGTTTCGGTAGTCGTTTTATCATCAATCCACTCCGAAGTTTTGTTTGTAAGAATGTACTGCATCAGGCTTTCAAGCAACATCCGCTGGCCTTTTACAGCAGTAAAAAGTTCAGGCGAGAGGTCATCTTTTACAAGGTTTTCAGCAGTTTTCCGGTAAAGAATTTCAAAAACCGAAGCAGCCTGGCTTTCGCGGGTAAGTTCGAAATTCCAGCTTTCCATTTTTGCAAGAACAGCTTTTTCAGTATCATTCAACCCTTGTTCAGTTTTTATTGCTGCAACAAAAACCGGTGTAAATTTTTCGGCCTTTTTAGATTTTACATCGCCATGAATGGCAGCAAAATCCTCAGCTCCCAATTGTGGTTTTGCTTCAAGCATTTCGCGGATGCGGTCGATGCGGTCGGTGGTTGCGAACCAATAACTGATGTAATATGGATAATCGTCGGGTACTGTTTTGTTGTTGGCCGATGAAACATAACCCCGGGGCGGGTTAAACTCAAACGGCAATTCTTCAAACGGAACCATTCCCTGCCAGTCGTATTTACTGCTGTCGCCGGGGTAAACCTGAATACCGTTGCCAGCCCGGATGGGAACGCCGGCGCTGCATTGCAGCCCGATGTTTCCGGCAGCATCGGCATACACAATATTCTGGCTTACCGCTTTAAATGTTGAAACAGCATCCCTGAAATCGCTCCAGTTTTTTGCCCTGTTCAGCAAAAATACCGAACGGATTTCGTTGCTCATTTCGTTGCCTAACCAGTGAATGGAAACCGGTGTTGCCGCCTCCTTTTTAAAGTCGTTTACGATGGGGCCGCGGTGCGTAAACCGGAGCATTTTTTCAACCTCCTCCCCTTCTTTCGTTTTTATCTTTTCGGTTTTCACCAGCAAATTTTTCCATTCGCCATCGAGAAGGTATTTTGTTGAATCGTCGTTCAGTTTTTCAGCATAAAAATCGAGGTCGTCAACCGTCACGTTGGTCATTCCCCAGGCAATAGAATCGTTGTGACCTGCAATCACAAAAGGCTGACCGGGCAAAACAAGTCCGGTTACATTCAGTTTACCCTCCACACGCTGATGCATCTGGTACCAGATTCCGGGTGCGTTTAACCCGAGGTGCATATCGTTGGCCACGATGGGTTTTCCGTTGGTGCTTTTGGCTCCCGAAACTGCCCAGTTGTTGCTGCCATAAAAAACCTGCGCACCCAATACATCAAGGGTTTCACCTGCCGACAAAAGTGTTTCTCCAACCGGAAATGCAGGTTTGCGAAAATCAGCATAAACAGCAGTTTTTGCGTTGGCCAGGTCGGGTATAAGTTCAACAAGTTGTTGGGCAGAAACTTTTGTTTTCAATTGCTCCAAAAGCAGCTCCATTCCCCAACCCGACGAGAGGTCCCACGCCATGTAACCAATCAGGTTTACCGAATGAACAGGTTGCCACGGGTCAGGGTGATAACCAAGAATTTTAAATTCGGGTGGCAGCGGATGATAAGCCATATATTGATTAACACCCGCCGAGAAAGCTTCGAGTGCTGTTTTGATTTCGGATGATGTTTCGGCTAAAATTTTCTCCGATTTTTCTTCAAACCGGAGCGAACGCAAAAGCAAATCGGTATTTACCTGTTCTTTGCCCAGAATTTCAGAAAGTCGTCCCTGCGTAACCCTGCGCAACAAATCCATTTGCCAGAGGCGATCCTGCGCCATGGCAAAACCAACGGCAACATACAGGTCGTTTTCGTTTTGCGCTTCGATGTGCGGAATACCAAACGAATCGCGCCTTATGGTTACTTCGGTGGTTAACCCGCCCAGTTTCACATCTTTATTATAATCGGGGATGGCCGATTTTTGCAGGTTTTTCAGAAAGAATAAACCTGCCAGTACGGTTAAAACTATCAATATTACAAGCCCAATCAGAATGCGTTTTAAAATCTTCATTGTGATGTAATTTAAAAAAGAACAGCAAGGTACTGATTCAAGTTTAAAATATTATATTTATTCCGCTAAATTTAAATTTGAAATGTATGAAAAAACTTATTCTCATTTTATTTCTTGGGTTATACACCATGGCAGGCATTGCACAGGAAGCCGATAAAATTGTGGGTATTTGGTGGAACGACGAAAAAACCACAAAGATTAAGGTCGAAAAAGTAAACGGAAAGTACATTGGCACAATCGTGTACATGATTCCTGAAAAATATGTGAACGGCAAGCCACCGGTTGACGACAAAAACCCGGACGCAAAATTGCAAACCCGTTCGCTCATCGGATTACAGATTTTGAGTGGCTTTGTGCACAATGCCGGTGATAAAGAATGGGAAGATGGTAAAATTTACGACCCGAAAGGCGGCAAAACCTACGACTGTTATGCCTGGCTTGAAAGTAACGACCTGCTGAAACTCAAAGGTTTTGTGATGGGAATGCGCTGGATGGGAAAAAGTTCGGAGTGGTACCGCACAACTTTGTAATTAATTTGTAAGTTAAAAATATTGACGGGACTGATCAGGTTAAAACCTGGTAAGTCCCGTTTTTTTATGCCTCATAACAAGCAGTTCTTAGAAATTATTGAAACATTAAAAAAAAGTTTACTATCCGGTAAAAATATTATTTAGGATGAGATTCTTTCCCTGCCCGTTTGTTCAGACGGGGCTTCATTTCATTTCGCTACCAATGACAGATTTTTCTTTTGTAATGATAATTAGCGATTAAAGATTGCTTCATCGTTCCAAAATATTATTCTTGGGTGATACCTCAAAATGACAACGAATAAGGCATAAAAAAGCCCTGTCATCCTAATCCCAGGCATTCGAGAGAGAAATCTCATCAAAGTTTACCAAACAACATAAAAAAATTAACCCAATTTTGAATTTCCCGTAAACCTTTTCACGCAACTTTTGTTCTTAACGGAGAATAATTCTTATTTAAGTATTTTTTAAGGGACATGGACAACAAATTGTTGAAACAGAAATTAGCTGAAAAGGGAATGAAAATCACGCCTCAAAGAATGGCGATTCTTGAAGCCGTGTATGAGTTGAATAATCATCCCACAGCCGAAAACATCATCGAATTCATCAGAAAAACACATCCGAATGTTGCCATCGGAACAGTTTACAAAGTTCTTGAAACACTGGTGGAAAACGGGCTGATAAAAAAAGTAACTACCGACCGCAATTTTATGCGGTACGATGGGATTCTTGAAAGTCACCATCATTTGTATTGTTCGAACTGCGATTTAATTGAAGATTACCATGATGCTGAACTTGATGAACTGCTGAAAAAATACTTTGAATCAAAAAATATTTCTGGTTTCAAGATTGAAGAATTTGTGTTGCAGATAAAAGGGACTTTTAATAAATGCTAAAAATCAAATGAACGAAGTAAAAACATGGCCGCAGAATGGCCAACAGAATAATTACATTAATATTTAAATTTTATAAAAATGGAAGAAAATCAAGTTTATGCCATGCCACGCATTGGCGACAAAGCGCCTGATTTTAAGGCAGTAACAACACAGGGCGACATCAATTTCCCGGTCGATTACAAAGGTAGCTGGGTAATTCTTTTCAGCCACCCGGCCGACTTTACACCGGTTTGTACCTCGGAGTTTATGACTTTTGCAACCCTCGAAAAACAGTTTAACGAAGCCAACTGCAAACTCGTGGGCCTCTCTGTTGACGGATTGTACAGCCACATTGCCTGGCTACGCACCATCAAGGAAAAAATTGAGTACAAAGGTATGAAAGATGTGGAAGTTACATTCCCGCTCATCGAAGACATTACCATGGAAGTAGCCAAAAAATACGGGATGATGATGCCCGGCGAAAGCAACACAAAAGCTGTACGCGCAGTGTTTGTAATTGACCCTGCCGGCGTTATCCGCACTATTATTTATTATCCGCTCAGCCTTGGTCGTAATTTCGACGAGTTGTACCGCGTGGTACTTGCGCTGCAAACTGCCGACGAGTTTAAGATTGCCACACCTGCCGACTGGCGTCCGGGTGATGATGTGATTATTTCGCCTGCCGGTTCGTGCGGAACTGCAAAAGACCGCATGGACGGGAAAGAAGAAGGGTTGGAATGTAAAGACTGGTTCTTCTGTACCAAAAAGATTTCGAAAGAAACTGTGCTTGACAAAATTCTGAAAAAATAGCAGGTTTTTTTAACTTATTTTGAACAGCGGGCTGTAAAACAGGTGTTTACAGCCCGTTTCTATTTTTCTGATACAGTTTATCCTGGTGGGTTGAAACTGTTTCCTTTATTTGTTTTTCAACGATTTTTAATATCAGAAAATATACGCCTGGGCTTGTTACGGTTGCAACAATTGCCCAAAGGATAATTCCGCCTGCAAAACTTTCAAAAAGAGGTTGAAACGCTTCAAGGCTGAATCCATGTTGAAACGAAATTGCGCTGATTACGTGGCCATCGCCAAAAAACAGCCACCGCCCTGCTTTCAGCACAGGAAGAATTACTGCAAGATGCACTGGTGCGAGCAACAGATTTAATCCTTGTACCAAAAAATGATTCATCCTGAAAACAAAAGATACTATCAAGCTTAAAACTGTAGTGACCCCGATTACAGGAAAAAACCCGAGATAAATACCGGTTGTAATCGAAAGTGCTTTGTGTTTCGGATTACCGGGTTGGGCATTTAAGAACCTTAATATTCGCACCTTGCGCCTGTTCAGGATTGTATTTATCGAATCGAATCTGAATGGTTGTCTTTTCATTTGGACAAAATATTAAAGTTGCTGATTAGTTGGCGGTTATGCTTCGTCTATTTTATCAATTTTCTCACCCGATGTAACTTATCCCGATAAATCGGGATTCGTTTCATTGCGCCGCAAAACTACAAAACACTACTGTTCAACCGGTTAAAAACCGGTTAAAAATAAAACATAAAACTGTAAAATCTGAATCTTCGCTGCCTTTAACTTTATTTTTATCGTAACTGAACTGTAACTGTAGATTAATAACAATCAGCCTAATTTGCAGCGCAATAGTGAATTAACTATGAAGATAAGAGAACCGGAAGTGGCTGTAATATCCGATATTCATCTTGCCACACATGCCTGTCACCCCAAAAAGGTTTTAAAATACCTGAAATCGATACAACCTAAAATCCTTGTCTTAAACGGCGACATCATCGACTCGTGGCGTTTTTCACGAAATTTTTTCCCAAAAGCCCACCTGAAAGTAATCAGGCAACTGATAAAAATGATGGAAAAAGGGATCCAGGTTTATTACATTACCGGTAATCACGACGAGTTTTTACGGAAGTTTGAAAAAATACAAATCGGAAACCTGCGCATTGTTAACCAACTGGTTTTAGACCTCGACGGACAGAAAACCTGGATCTTTCATGGCGATATTTTCGACCTTGTGATCCACGAAACAAAATGGCTGGCTAAAATCGGGGCGGCTTCGTACGGATTGCTTTCGTGGTTGAACAACGCACTTCAGCCGGTTTTACGGCTTTTTGGCAAAAACGAAATCATCTTTTACCGGAGTATTAAAAAGCGTTGGCTCCGCGAAAAACCCGAACCTTCGATTTTTGAGAAGAAAATTGGCGAGGTAGCCGAAACGCAGGGCTATCAATCAGTGATTTGCGGGCACACCCACATCCCAAAAGAAAAAGAGCTGATTATAAATGGCAAACCCATTAAATACCTGAATTGCGGCGACTGGGTTGAAAATTTTACCGCAGTCGAATACGATTCAAAAGAATGGAAACTTTTTTACCACACCGAAAACGACGACGAATTTCCCAATGACGAACCTGATATTCCCGAAGGGCGACAGTTGTACCAATCGTTGATTAAAGAACTTGTTTTTACCAACATATTGTAAAAAATGAAAGTATTATACGCAATTCAGGGAACCGGCAACGGGCACTTGGCGAGGGCAACAGAAATTGTTCCTGTTCTGCAGAAAATGGCAGAAACTGACGTGCTCGTCAGTGGAATTCAGGGTGATATCCAACTCCCGTTCGAAGTAAAATACAGGTTTTATGGCGTGAGTTTTATTTTTGGTACAACCGGCGGTGTTGATTTAAAAAAAACAATTTCAAGGTCAAGGTTACCCAGGTTTCTTGTTGATTTGATAAAATTGCCGGTGCAAAAATACGACCTGGTTATCAGCGATTTTGAACCTGTTTCGGCCTGGGCCTGTAAAATTAAAGGCAAAAAGTGCATCGGGCTCAGCCATCAGAATGCGGTTTTGCACAACGCCACTCCAAAACCTGAAAAACATGATGCACTCGGTAAATTTATTCTCCGCAATTATGCGCCGGTTTCGCTAAAATATGGGTTTCATTTTAATCAGCTCGACAGTTTTAACTTCAGCCCGGTAATCCGAACTGCAATCCGAAACGCGAACCACTCCACAAACAACCACTACTCGGTTTATTTGCCATCGTACAGTAACGAAGAGATTGAAAGGGTTTTAGGCGCATTTCCACAGGTACAGTGGGAAGTCTTTTCGAAACACAGCAAAAAATCATACAGCAAACAAAACATTCATTTTCAACCCGTTTCAATCGAAAAATTTCAAGAGTCGTTTATCAGTTGCAGCGGGATTCTTTGCAATGCCGGTTTCGAAACCCCGGCTGAAGCCCTTCACATGGGGAAAAAACTCTGTGTGATTCCGATGAAAAACCAGTACGAACAGCAATGCAATGCAGCTTTTCTGCGCGAAATGGGAGTTCAGGTTTTAAACGACCTCTCTGAAGATGTAGCTAAAATCAGGCTCTGGCTCGAAAACATACAGCCGCTAAAAATTGATTTCCCCGACAGAACCAACGAAATCATCGAAAAAATAATTATGCGTAACACCATTTAACCTTTAATTGAATGAATATGAACACAAAACCCGTTTTAATTTATAAGTCGAACATGACCTATTTTCACACAGCACTCCCCGTTTATTTTTACGGAATGCCCGATGGAAGTATATCGCTTGTTTATGCCCGTTTTTACGAAATCAACTTTCATAATACAGGGCTTGAATTTGTTTTTGCTGAACTTGAAGATTTTAGCTATGATTTTGAAACCGGCCAGATTTACAGGTACAGCAGTATCGAAATTTGCCTCGGCGATTTCAGGGAAATGGTTGACAGGCCCGAAACCCGCATAAAAATTACCAAATCGCTGCGCAATATCGATAGTTACGCTGAAGCTCAGGTACATATAAACAGGATGGCCGGAAGCAGGAAAGAGATAGTATTTGCATAAACAAATGGTAGCTGCCAACTAAAATGTAATTGAATTAAAAGAAAGCACCCAAGCATTATTTATTCTTTCATTCAATTAAGAATGTTTATAAACAACACACTTTCAGGTGCTTATAAAGTATTCTTTTAATATATCACTAAAGATTTTGTAATCGAACTGTAATGACACATCTATACGTTTGCCCCAAATAAAAAATTAGTCTTATGAGAAAATTCATTTTACTTTTCTTCTTCCTCCTGACTGTAATTAATCAATTTGTAGTAGCCGACGATAATGTAGGTGATGCAGGGAAAGGTTCAATTTCCGGTCATATTGTTGATTCGGAGAATCTGCCTCTTCCGGGTGCAGCAGTAATTATAAAATCGCTGAACAAAGGAACTGTAACCGATAATAACGGTGTTTACCGTCTGCTTGGATTAAATCCCGGTGATTATGTTGTGGTAGTTTCGTATGTTGGGTTTAAACCCATTGAGAAAAAGATTACCATTAAAGATGATAAGTCACAAACGCTTGATTTTCAGTTAACTGATAATGAAATTATTGGAGAAGTTGTGGTGAGAGGTAGCGCTGGCGGAGTTTTAAAAGCCCTAAACCAGCAGTTAAATGCACCGAGTATTATGAATGTAATTTCGTCGGATCAGGTGGGTAGTTTCCCCGACCCGAATATTGGCGATGCGTTAAAACGCGTTCCCGGTATTCATGTTCAGTACGACCAGGGCGAAGCTAAATTAATTAGTATTCGCGGTACGGATCCTTCAAAAAGCACAATTTCAATAAACGGCACAGCCATGCCCGGAACTGGCGATAACCGTGCAGTTGGTGTCGATGCAATCCCGGCAGACATGGTTCAGGCGATTGAAGTTAGTAAGGCAATTACTCCCGATATGGATGGAGATGCCATTGGCGGTGCGGTAAATCTTGTCACACGAAAAGCACCCTACTCAAAACGTCTGTCAGTTTCTGCCGCTGGCGGGTATAACTTTTTAACCAACGACCCTCAAGTTAATGGAAATATAATTTTTGGAGATCGTTATTTCAACGATAAATTTGGCGTAATAGGTTCTGCTTCAATATACGACCAGAAACTGGGCTCAAATAAACACAACTCCTCTTGGGAACCAACGATGGTGGGAGATACCGAATATTTCGTCCCAAAATATCTGAATATTGAACAAACCCTGATGGAACGCCTGCGACAGAGCTACACACTTGGGCTCGATTGGAAATTCAATGAAAAACATTCAATAGCCTTTACAGGAATCTTTAATGATTACAAAGACTGGCGTGAAACCTACACCCTGCGTATCGACGATATTGGCGGAGACTACAAAGGAAACTGGTTAATGGCTGATGAATTCAACGACATTAAAAGTTTTGAACAGGTTTTTGATGATGCTGAAGCCTTTGAAGATGAAATCGATTCGAAAATTGATGCCAACGGCGACGGCGTTAACGACTTAACCGGAAGACCTTACATGGTTCTTGATGAAAATAACGATGGTATTGACGACAATTCAGGAACCATGTATGTTAATTATGATCCAATGAATCCCACATTTCATCCTGAATTGGAGCGCCATGTATATGCCGGTGCCAACGAAAAAGGTGGCGATTTGGTTCACAAAAGAATTTATAATGGCGCTATGGAAGGCGAACACATCCTGGGTATTTTAAAAGCAAACTGGAAATTTGCATACATCAAAACAACTGAAGACGAACCTGATTCACGCGATTTCGAATTGCAAAGTTACAATGAGAAAACAGTGGTGATGGATTTTACCGATCCACGTTACCTTGGGCTCGACAAAGGCTTTGGAATTGATAATGTTTCACAGCAAATTGCAGGCAGGACATCAGCCGACATCGACAAAAACAGGGTTGACACCTGGGAACTGGATGGTTTTAAAGGCCGCGAAAGATTTTCGGATGTTGTTCAGTTCCTGTACCAGGCCGATTTTGAACTTCCAGTAATTCAGGGTAAATATGAAAATAAACTGAAATTTGGCGCCAAAGCCCGCACCATGGATAAAAGCCGTAAAACGCTTGGCCGGGTAAAATGGAAACCTCTCGACAACGATCCTGAATCTCCCGGAGTTTATAACTGGAAGTGGATGTGGGGCGAATTCGCTGAAAATATGGAAGATGTAAGTTCTGCTTTTAATAACTCACATTACACGGTTGGCCAATCCGTAACAGCCGATTGGGTTGGGCAACAAAACACCAGTTTCGATGGGCCAACCGATAAATGGAAGATTGTGACCCTTTATAATACTGAAATTGCCGATAGCTATACCGCTTCGGAGGATATTTACAGCGGATATGTAATGTCAACACAGAAATTTGGCGATAAATTGAGCTTGCTGGCCGGCTTGAGGCTTGAGCAAACCAAAGTAAATTATCATGGTTACGAATATTTTGAACGTGCTGAAACTTTCGATGAAGTGAGCGCCAATCAGGATTATGTTTCGCTGCTTCCGGGTGTTCACCTGAAATACATGCCTACTTCAAATAGTGTATTTCGTTTGGCTTACACTAAAACTATCAGCCGTCCAAATTACCGCGATATTGTGCCTTACATAAAATGCGATATCAAAGACATGGAAATCTTTTTTGGAAACCCCGAAATAAAACCAACGTTATCAAACAATTTCGACCTTTTAGGTGAATATTACCTCGGTTCAACAGGCTTACTTTCTGCCGGTATTTTTATGAAAAATATCAGCGATTTTGAAGTTAAGCTAATTGATGAGTTACCGTGGGAGGAAGTTTCGCAGTATTTACCAACACCCGAAGAAATTAATGCCCGCACAGATAACACTGCTGCTCAAAAAGCCGATTACATTAAACGGTATAACAAAGCAAAAGGAAAAGATTTCGAGAGTTTTATGCCAGGTAACGGAGGAGATGCCAACCTTTTTGGAGTGGAACTAGCATTCCAGAAGAAACTCGATTTCCTTCCGGGATTTTTGCGTAATTTCAGTGTTTATGCAAACTATACACACAACTGGGTCGACAATAAAGATAGTGAATACGAACTTTCAGGCACGGCCGAAGACATTCTCAATGCATCACTGGCATACGACAATAAACGTTTTAGCGCCCGTTTGTCATACAACTACACTTCAGACTTTTTAACCAGCAACGGACAAACCGAACAGTATGATGTTTATTACGACAAGGTTTCGTATCTCGATGCCAACATCGACATCTTTATTACTAAGAAACTTGTACTTTTCGCATCGGCGAACAACTTGTTGAACGAAGTACAACGCACGTATCAGTGGAAACCAGAATATACTTATTCTTCTCTTGAGAATGGAACCAGGATTCAGGCAGGTTTGAAATTCAACATCTTTTAAATCGAATTAAATATCTTGAAAATGAAAATCAACTGTCTCTTCATTAAGAAGAAATGGTTGATTTTCATTTTATCCTTAATATCATCCTGTCATTAAAATCAAAATTATATGAAGTTTATTTTAACGTTTGTGTTGTTATTATTTTCAATAACCCACAATCAAATTTGCTTTGCCAGTAGTTATTCGCAAAAAAAAGGGAAAGGTAAAATCATTCGGGTCCCGGCTGACTTTTCATCAATTGCCCAAGCTGTAACAAATGCAAAAAATGACGATTATATTGTAATTGCACCCGGAGTTTATTTTGAAAGTGAAATCACGATTGACAAAAATATTGTGATTGCTTCGGAATGGAAACTGGACGGTGATAAATCAAAAATTGAGAAAACGATAATTGATGCTGGGAATAAAAATCTTTTCAGTATCAAAGTAAATGGAGTAGAAATCAGCGGAATCAAAATCATTAACGGCGACCATCCGCTTGATATTAATGCAATTGTTACCATTACAAACAATTACTTTGTGGATAACAAAGACGCCATCAGTTTCGAGGCATCAGGTGGCGGTTATGCCGGTTATAATACGATTGAAAACGATAAAGACGATGGTATTGACCTTGATATCAGAAAAGGTGGTGAGCACAAAGGCAGTGATATTACTATTGAATACAATAAAATTTCCAACAGCAACGATGATGGAATTGAGATACGATTGTATGACTATCCCGACCAAAATATTAAATACGATATCCGGAACAACATTATTACCGGAAGTAAAAATGCGGGTATCCAGCTTATTTCGTACGACATTTTTACAGGGAAGGAATTTTATATTCACCACAACATTATTAAAGGATGCAAAGTTGGGCTTGGCTGTATGGAAGGAACAAATACAAAAGAAAACACCAATGGTGCTTCGACCCTTGACGAGTTGATATATTTCTACAACAATACCCTCTCAGAAAATCAGTTGGGAGCCACAGGAGGAAACACTATTTATGCAATGAATAACGTGGTTTTGAACAATAAATTAGGTGGGTTCAAGCGTTTTGGAGGAAAATCGGTTGTTGTTAATAATTTATTTTCCCAGAACGGAAATAACAATTTGCTCGAATGTAGCGGCCATGTTATCCTTCCGTCTAATCTTTTAGATGTTGAACCTAAATTAAACGTAGCTTCATTTATGCCATTAGCCGGAAGCCCATGCATTGATGCCGGAGAAAAATATTTAATCGTTAACGACAAACGTGTTCTGAAAATTTCAGGCAGCTTATTTAATGGAAAGAAGCCTGATTTAGGTGCGGTTGAATTCAAATAAATAAAACAATTATCTTATGAAATTTTTACTTTTAGTTACTTTTTTATTAAGTGTGTTTTCGGGTTTATTTGCCCAGAATTTGCAATATGCAAATTTTACACCCACCCTATTCCCTGACAGGGTAATGCTTTCTATTTCGGGCAACCCTGCAACATCACGTGCCGTTTCGTGGAGAACTGCCTATGAAATTACAGAAAGCGTTGGCGAAATTGCTGTTCTTGATCCTTCGCCCAAATTTGAAGAGAAAGTAATGAAAGTTACCGGAACAAATTCGCCATGGGAAGAAGGCAGCCAGGTTTCGATGGGGCACAAGGTAATCTTTGAAAACCTTCAGCCCGAAACAAAATATGCATACCGCGTTGGCGATGGCAAAAACTGGAGCGAATGGTTTCAGTTCGAAACTTCGTCGGCCACTGCCAACCCATTTACGTTTATCTATCATGGCGATGTGCAGAACGACATCAAATCACTGGGTTCACGCAACCTGCGACAGGCGTATTCGCATTTTCCGGAGGCTGATTTTATGCTTTTTGCCGGCGATATTGTGAGCAAAAGCAATGAGGAATACTGGAGAGAGTTATTTTATGCCGGCGGCTGGATTTTCGGGATGATGCCCAGTGTTGTTACACCCGGTAACCACGAATTCGACAGTAACGAGGGGCAACCACGCACTTTCTCGAAACACTGGAACCAGATTTACCAAATGCCTGAAAATACACCGGCAGAGAAATACAAAAACCGCAACTACTTTTTCGATTACCAGGGAGTGCGGTTTGTATCACTCGATTCGCCCTCGCTTGGATATTACACTGAAGACAGCACCCTCGTACTCAGCTGGCTGGAAAAAACACTCGCCTCAAATCCCAACCGCTGGACTGTGGTTTTTACCCACTACCCCATTTATTCGTGTTCGCAGGGCAGAAACAACGAACGTTACCGAAATGCGGTTCAACCGCTACTCGAAAAATACAATGTCGATTTGGTGCTTGCCGGTCACGACCATACCTACTGCCGCGGGTTTAACACCAAAAATGTGATGTTAAAAGGCAAAAATTCACCACTTTATGTGGTTTCGGTTTCGGGACCAAAAATGTACGGGTTAAACACAAGTTTCTGGAGCGACCGAATGGCATCGATGACACAACTTTACCAGCACATTTCAATTGAATCAAATCAACTGGAATACAAGTCGTTTACGGTTTCCGGCGATTTATACGACCATTTTACAATCAGCAAAAACGGTAGTGGTAAAAATAAGTTTAAGGAAGGTGGCGAAGTAGACAAAATAAAACAGCGTACCCAAATTCCTGAAAGCGCAAAAAATGGGTACTCACCTGAAGAACTGGAGAAATACAAAACAAAATTCCCGGAAAATTAAATCATGCTGAGTACAACACTTATTGAATGAGAACACATTTTATTTACAAAAACTTACTAATGATTGCCATTCCGTGTGTGGCACTTTTTATAAACTCGTGCGACAGGCCAGGCGAAGGCTCACGCAAAGCAGGCGAACACATTCAAAACCTGGTTACTGCATCGGTGGAAACCGAAGCAACACCGCGCGGTAAAAACGACGATTCGGCCGACGACCCTGCTATTTGGATACATAAAACTCAGCCTGAAAAATCATTTATAATTGGAACCGATAAAAAAGGCGGGCTTGCAACTTACGATTTAACCGGAAAACAACTCAACTATTACGCCACCGGCGATATGAACAACTGCGACCTGCGATACAGTTTCCCTCTGAATGGCGACACCATCGATATTCTTGCTGCCAGTAACCGCACAATGCAGTCGGTTTCGCTTTTCAGAATCGGTAAAAATGGAACACTCGATTCAATTCACAGCCGCATTATCAAGTCAGCCATGACCGACGAAGTGTATGGATTGTGTATGCATCAAAGTAAAAAAACCGGACTATTTTATGTTTTTGTAAATGGTAAATCGGGCGAAGTGGAACAATATGAACTTTTGGCAGCCGACAATAAAATCGATGCAAAACTGGTTCGCTCGTTGAAACTTAGCACTCAAACCGAAGGCATGGTTGCCGATGATGAAACCGGAACTGTATATATTGGCGAAGAAGTGGCCGGAATCTGGAAATTTGAAGCCGAACCCGATGGTTCAACCCAGGGAAAATTAATTCCAAAAAGTTCAGTAGAAAACCTGAATATTAAATATGATATTGAAGGACTTGCAATATACCCCACCGACAGTGTGAACGGATACCTTGTAGCTTCGTCGCAGGGAAATTTTTCGTACGCTATTTTCGAAAGACAAGATGAAAACAAATACCTGGGCAGTTTCAGAATTACAAATGGCGCTTATGATGGTGTTGAAGAAACCGACGGATTAGACATAACAACCGGTGCATTGCCCGGCTTTCCGGAAGGAATGCTGGTTGTTCAGGATGGATTTAACTATGATGGAAAGAAAAAGCAAAGCCAGAATTTCAAATACATTTCGTGGGCAGAAATTGTGAAAGTGTTGAACTTGGAATAATAACAATCACTCCCGGGTTCTCCGTTGAATAACCTTTGCTTCCGAAAGAAATGAAACGCCCGGCTGCCCGTACGTGCTAATCATTACCGATTGAATCAGCATTTGGTTGTTGTATTTTTTTGCAGCCCACTCGATGATGAACTCCCTCGGGGCAAGCCCACGAGGAATCAAAAAAGCTAACGCACATGGCGAATGCGGAACCGACCAAGGGTCGGGGTATTAAACCAAAAAGAGAATAAATGACAACCGATTCTAACAGCGGTATTTATTGCCTCGGTACTTTAGTCCGGGGTTTGCAGCCTACCTTTAATTTCTGTCAGTCGTCCCGAAGCATCGGGAGAAAAACTGAAATAGAAAACTTCAACAATCGAATGCCAGCGCTCTATTTCTCCCAATAGCTATCGAGACTTCCTACTGATTGTTGCGAACTTACCCAACCCCGGCATAAATGCCGGAGCAATTCAAACCATCTTCCTGAAGTGCCGGGGTTTAACACAAGAAAACCCCGATTGGGCTGTGACTCCAAAGAAAAAACAGTTAATGTGATGAACTTTAAATCCAAGTGCCTTGAACTTCAGCAACCCGGCAACAATACTATAGAATGATAAACATGACGACAACAATGACCACAATAACAACGTTACTTCTCCCCTTTTCGTAACATTTTTTTAAACCACTGTTAACCAAAGATTAATCTGATTTTCACTGTTTTTTGAAATCATTCGGTGTAATTTACCCAAATTAAAAAGGAGGCACCATGTCAACAAAATCGCGTTTAATCTACAAATCGAATAATACCTGTTTCCAGACATTTTTACCCGTAAGTTTCTACGGAATGCCCGATGGCCGGATGCTTGTTTGTTACACCCGGTTCAGCAGTGAAAACGAGGATGATACAACACAGGAATGGGTTTTGGCGTTACATGCCGATTATACTTACGACTATGAAACCGATGTAATTCATACGCTGGAAACCCAGGAAGTTGGTATTGAAGAGTTTATGGAATTAGCCGATACACTTGAACAGCGTGTAAAACCACTCAGAAAATTTGGCAAATTTTACAACAACACCGAAGCCCAGCAATATTTTAACCAGAATGCCCGGCAAATGTTGGCCAGTGTGCAAAATGTAAAATCAAGAATGAGTGAGTTTTTTCCGGTATATTGATTATTCTGTAAGCAAAGTCCACCCTTCAATCCAGTTGCTTTCGCCAAAAGCGCCTTTAAAATTGACTGTCTGAAACCATGAATCTGGGTATTCAGCCATGTTTCCCTGTAATTTCGGATTTGGCAAATAATCTCCGTTTTCCCAATCCATGTTCGGGTTGGTGAATTCATTTTTCGAAGTAACAAAACTGTTGGCCCACAAAGTTTGCTGTTCAACTGTATAAAAACCGGTAAGTGTGAAAACTGTTGCCTGTGTTGAAGCCGCCACATCGTAAAAAATATTATTCTTTACAGCTAGTTTTCCCTGAAGCCACTGCGCATAACTATCGTGCTGGGCATCGGTAACTTCGAGTAAAATACCGTGATTATCATTTACAATAACCGAGTTGGCAATGTTTCCACCTGCGTAATTAAAAAATTCCACGCATCCGCCATCGCCATTGTTTCCATTGCCTACAAGCGTAAGGTTGTACAGGTTGGGAAGCGAGTTTGGCGTACCAATTACAGGGTCGGTTCCACCGCCAGCTTCAATAATCTGGTCGCCAAGGTTTTCATTCTGAACAGCCAGCCAGAACTGACCTTTACCGGTCCAGCCCAAATCATAATCGAAAGCATCGTCGCCACAACCTGAAACCACCATGTGTTTCATGTTTACCGTGCCGCCAAAAATCTCAACGCCATCGTCTTCATTCGAAATAATTTCAACATAATCGATAATGGTTTTGCTGCCAACGCCTCCCAAAGTAAGGCCGTTAATTTCGTTTCCGTCGCCAATGTTTGTTCCACCGTGGCGGATTGAAACATATTTCAGAACGCCCGAATCGTCGTTTTCGTCGGGTCCTCCAAAAACTCCGCGTGGCTCCGAGAAAGGAATACCTTCAATTGTCGTTTCACCACCTTTCACGTTAATCGGGGCATTGCCCAAAATAATGAGCCCTCCCCACAAACCTCTTTTTTCCTTTTTAACCGAAAGAATCAGGTCGTCCGATTCGGCTGTAAAAATGATGGGTTCTTCAGCAGTTCCTTCGGCTTTAATTTTTCCGCCCCGCGACACAATCAGCGCACTGGCATTTTCGCCTTCGCCGACTGCAAAGCGAACCACAGTTCCGGGTTCAATGGTAAGTGTTTGCCCATCGTTTACAAAAACAAAACCTTCTATCACGTACTCTTTGTCTTTTGTCCAGGTAACCGTTCCGGTTCCGGCGCCATCGTCAACAATATTATTGCCGCTGATTTCGAGTTCGTAATCGCTTTTCCGGCATCCGGCCAGTATGGTAAAAACGATTAAAATCAATATGAAATTTCTTTTCATGGCGTGCAGGTTACAGTTTTACTTCAACATCGAAATAAATAAATCCACCGCCCTCCATATTGGCAGCCAGTGGGTACCAATCGTGGTAATTAAGCGCCATTTTTATTTTGCTTACAGGTTGAAACTGAATTCCTGTAACCAGCGCGGTTCCGTCTTTTGCCAGGTTCCACGGGTTAATTTCGCCTTCGAGAATATTGGAAGTTACACGGTCGTAACGGGCAAAAAGCTGGTACTTTTTGGTAAGGTTGTACTTTGCATAAACCGACCACCCAAAAATATTTTGATTTTCCTTCCACTTGTCGTTGTAGCGCAAAACCATTTCGCCGGCAACATTCCATATTTTTTTGTAGTCGTATGATGTAAACAGGGTGAGTGTCGATTCAGTAATTTCCTTTTTTGTGAATTCGTAAAAAACCCGCGAGGTGAAATTCTTTGGCAGTGTAATCGTGGGGCCAATTCCATATTTAAACACATCGTCCATCTGAATACTGCTGTAGCCTTCGCCATTAGAAACGGTAAAATCGGCATCGAGCCAGTTGGTAAATTTGTAATTCACATTTACACCAAGATCGGCCGACTGACCCAGCTGATACTCGTCGGCAAGGGTTTTCATCAGGTACCGGCGCTCCCAAATGGCTTCCTGCAATTTAAACTGCCGCATGTCAATCAACCCAAAATCGATGGTGAGGCTTTTTTGCATGTAACGCAAATAGGCATTTTTAAAATATGCGTAGCGACGTGCTTTTGAATAGGGTGAAAGGTCGTTGGGGCTACCCACATCTACATTGATTTTGGCATAAAACTCGGGGCTGAAATTGTATTCGTAACCTAAATATCCGCGAACCAATTCGAATGCGGCTTCGTCTTTTGCTGAGCCTGTTATGCCCTGATGAAAATTGGCAAAAATGGTGGCAAATGGTTTGCCTGAAGGAACAAATTCATTTTCCTGAGCAAAAACTAAATCCGGTATCAGCAAAACCGGAATGAGCAATTGAAACAGTTTCATTTATTTGATTTAATTTTTTGGCGGCAAATATAAATTAATAATATTTAATAATTTAGTGACCAAATTGTAACGCGTTTGCCTTACTTATACATTTTTGTAACAACATATTGGAGAAAACCGATTGCAAAACAGTTTTTTCTCCGGAACTTTAATAAAAACCGGAATATGATGATGAAATATGAAATGAATGTTCATCTAAAGTTAAATTTCTGCTAACCTATACAATATGGACACGAGTAAAAAAATACTGATTGTTGACGACGAAAAAGACCTTTGCGAGATTCTTGAGTTTAATCTCGAAAGCGAAGGGTTCGAGATTGAAATTGCCCACTCGGGCGAAGATGCGCTGAAAAAACCACTTGAAAAATTCGACCTCATTCTGCTCGACGTAATGATGGGCGGAATCTCAGGTTTTAAGGTTGCCAATGTGATACGGAAAGAAAAAAAACTTGAAATTCCGATTATTTTTCTTACCGCCAAAACCGAGGAAAACGATATTCTCACCGGGTTTAACGTGGGTGCTGACGATTACATCTCGAAACCCTTTTCTATAAAAGAAATCATTGCCCGCATAAAAGCGATATTGAAAAGAGGCACCAAACCTGAAAAAGAAAATAACCAGCTTGTTTACCGCGACCTGAAAATCAACCCCGATAAAAAGGAAACGCTGATTGAAGGAATACCAATTAACCTCACCCGCAAAGAATACGAAATTCTTGTGCTGCTCGTGAAAAACATGGGAAAATACATCAGTCGCGAGGAAATTCTCAAAAGCATCTGGAATTATGATGTGATTGTTACCGACCGGAATGTGGATGTGAATATTGCCCGCCTGCGCCGTAAAATTAGCCCCTACAGCGACAACATCAAGGGCAAATCGGGGTACGGTTACAGCTTTGTAAATATTGAATAGTTCAAAAATATCCGTGTGAATTCGAATTCCTTCAGGGGAAAAATTTTTCTCTATTACATTGTGGTTTTCTTCCTTTTTACCGCTTCGGTACTGGCATTTCAGTACGAGCGCGAGAAAAAATTCCGTACCCGGCAGTTGGAAAATACGCTCGATAACTTTACCGAAATCACAGCCAGGTTTATCGAAAAAAACGATCTCACAGGTAAAAATGAGTTGTCGCGTATTACCGAACTAAAAGATATTCTACCACAACCACACATTCGTATTACTGTTATTGCACTCAACGGCGATGTTATTTTCGACAGCTCGGTGAAAAACTACCAAACCATGGAAAACCACCTGCACCGGCCAGAAATTAACAAGGCACTTAACCATAATTCAGGCGCGAATATCCGCCATTCCGACACCACTCAAGAGAACTACTATTATTACGCAAGAAAATACAGCCATTTTTTTGTACGTACAGCGGTTGTTTACGATGTTCAGGTTCAAAATTTCCTGAAAACCGAAAGATTTTACATTACTTTTATTGTGGCTGCTTTTACCGTAATCGGGATAATTCTTTTTTTCATCACTTCGCGCATGGCCGATGCCATTACAAAACTTCGCGATTTTGCAGTAAAAGCAGGAAAAAAAGAACAGATTGACCCGATTACCTCCTTTCCCGGAAACGAACTTGGAACAATTGGCTCGCAAATTATTGCCATTTACAGCGACCTGAATAATACAAAAAACGAGCTGGCCAATGAACGCGAAAAACTCCTCAGCCATCTGAATGCGCTAAACGAAGGCATCGCTTTCTTTTCGTCCGGAAAACAAAAAACTCTTTCGAACCGCTATTTTATTCAGTACCTCAATTCTATTTCTGACAGAAAAGTTACAGTGCCCGAATACATTTTCGAAATGGAGGAGCTTGCCGAACTGAACAGGTTCCTCGAAAACCATTCAATAACCAACACTGCTGCTGAAAAACTGCATCAGTGGGAGTTTACTATTTCAAAAGGCGAAAAATTTCTTAAAGTACAGAGCATTATTTTCCCCGACCGCAGTTTCGAAGTCGTGATTACCGATATCACCCGGCTCGAAAAGCGCCGGCTGATGAAACAGCAACTGACTTCGAACATCGCTCATGAGTTGAAAACCCCATTGGCGTCAATAAAAGGATATCTTGAAACCATACTTGAAAACAGGCCTGTTTCGGCTGAAAAACAACGCTACTTTATTGAAAAAGCATACCTGCAGTCGCAGCGCCTCACCCACCTGATAAACGATGTTTCGTTGTTGACAAACATAGAAGACGCGGGAGAACTTTTCAGGTTTAAAACAACTGATTTGAAAACCCTCATCGAAGAAGTTCACCAGAATTTTGCCAACCGCATTGATGAAAAAAACATTGCATTTACAACCGAAATTCCTGAAAATACAATTGTAAATGGTAACGAATCGCTGCTTTTCTCTGTTTTCCAGAATATGATTGAAAACTCGATTAATTATGGTGGAAAAGGAATTTCGATACAGATAAAAGTTTATCACGAAGACGATAAATACTACTATTTTTCTTATTCCGATACTGGTTCAGGTATTCCGGAAGAACACATTTCTCGCATTTTCGAGCGGTTTTACCGTGTTGACCACGGCCGTACCCGCGAGGCGGGAGGCACCGGGCTGGGACTGGCCATTGTAAAAAATGCGGTTCAACTGCACAAAGGCGATATTTCGGTGCGCAACTGCGAGACCGGCGGCGTTGAGTTTTTGTTTACGCTGGCAAAAAGCTAACCCTTTGGTAAGCTCCAACCCCATGGGGTTGGGGTTTTGTACTTATGGCGGATTACAACAAACCAACGCCGTGGCGTTGGAAAACGTTGGAGATGAATTCAGTCGCCACATTCAATCCTCTGTTATTTTTGAGAATGAAATAGTCATTCGATTATTGTAGAAAAGGTTGTGATGAAAACAACAACTCTGTCGGGGTTGGATGATTCAGCTTGCGACCGTGCTCAACCGGAGCATAAACACTGATGCGTATAATTTCCCTGATAAGCCAATCCTATGAACCCCTCTCATCTTTGTTAACCCAACATTACCATCCAGTTAAAATACTAATTCCAATAAAAAACATTTTATTCTGAAAATCAGCAACATCAACACTTCCGGGAGTTATTACATTTTTATTAATTAAATGTAACATCTCCTTAAACTATTGTTAATCGTGCTGCAATAAACTGCCTGTTTCTTTACCCCAAAAATTTTTTTATTAAACACTGCAAATGTTTTACTTTACATGAAAAGAATTCTTTATAGCACAATCCTGCTGTTTTTATCATTTTACACCTTTGCCCAAAAAGGCATTTTAAAGGGAACGATTATCGATGCAAAAACCGGCGAGACGTTGGTGGGAACCACCATTTTAATACAGGGAACCACCACCGGCACCATCACAGATTTCGATGGAAACTACACACTTCCCAACATCGCTCCGGGGAATTATAACATTGTAATTTCCTTTATTTCGTACCAGACCCAAATCAACAAAGTTGAAATTAAGGCTGATCAGGAAACCTTGCTAAATGTTAAACTTAAACCCGCTACAATTGATGTGGGCGAGGTGAAAGTAGTTGCAAAAAAACGCGAGGACACCGAAATGTCGCTGCTCTCGTCGTTAAAATCATCCAATCTGATTATGAGCGGTATCAGCGCACAACAAATCGGGAAATCGCAGGATAAAGATGCTGCCGAAGTAATGCGTCGCGTGCCGGGAATTACGATTACCGACGGCAGGTTTGTGATCGTTCGCGGTTTGGTTGAGCGCTACAACTCGGTGATGTTGAACAACGCCACAGCACCCAGTTTCGAAGCCGACAAACGCGCTTTTTCGTTTGATGCCATTCCCAGCGGGATGATTGAAAATATCCTGATTTATAAAAGTCCCGCACCCGAATTACCTGCCGATTTTGCCGGCGCAGCCATCGAAGTGAAAACAAAAAACGTGGCCGACCAGAATTCGTTCAGCATCACTTACGGTAATAAATATATTCAGAATTCAACTTTTAATGACAAGGTATTAACCCACCCCGGAGGTAAAACCGACTGGCTGGGGTTCGACAACGGCTCGCGTGCAATTCCCAACGGAGTGCCCGGTGCAAAAGACTTTGCCAATTTATATGTGTGGCCCAATGCCACCGAATACCTGCAAAAAACCGACGAAATCAACCGCATCTCGCTGCTCTTTCCAAACAACTGGGAATATTCAACAAAATCGCCTTTTCTCGATCAGAACCTTTCAACTACTTTTCTGCATCGTTTTGTACTCGGAAAAATTTCAATCGGAAACATTACTTCGGTTAATTACAGCACAACAAACACTTTCACCGAAAATCACAGGGCTGAATACTCGGGTTACGATGAAACAATTGGTGAAATGGTTTACAACTTCGATTTCACCGATCAGCAGGCTAAGTCGGACAATAAATTGGGTGTGATTTTTAACTGGAACTTTATTTATGGTAAAAACCAGAAACTCGAATTCCGAAATTTCTTTAACCAGATTGGAACAAAAACCACATCGTTGCGCGACGGTGTAAACTACTACAACGTTGAAACTTTGCGAATGACCGATTTGCGTTACGACAGCCGCACGGTTTATTCAAGCCAGTTGGCGGGCGAGCAGAATTTTAATCAGGGGCGTACAACGCTGGCCTGGTTGGTGGGATACGGACTTACCAAAAAGAATCAGCCCGATAACCGCAGGCTTACCTATGTTCAGGTTCTTGACGATGAAAGCATACACAACAACGAATATTATCTGAGAATACAGAATGTGGCCAACCCGTATCTTGGCGGAAGACTGTGGATTGACATGAAAGAGGATATTCTTGATGGCAAACTCGATTTTTCGCACAATTTTAAACTTTTTGGTTCAACAACCGACTGGAAGGTAAAAGCCGGTGGTTTTTACGAAAAGAAAATCCGCGAGCTTGATTCAAGATTGATTGGTGTGGTAGCCACCAAGAATCCACCTGACATCTTTTTTCAACCGGCAGCCGATATTTTCAGCGAAGAAAATTTTTATTTCGACAGAACAACTCCTTACACACAACATGGGCTTTCGTACCGCGATAACACCCGCGCCAAAGACAGTTATGATGCTATTGACAACCTGCAGGCTGGTTATGTTGGTCTGAATATTCCGTTCACACCAAAAATTAATCTTTATGGCGGTGTTCGCATTGAGCACTGGAACCGCGAAATCGACAATTTTTATGAGATAGTTGAAGGCGCCGAAAGCCAGGCAATTGTTCGCGATACCACCGATTTCTTTTTATCGGCAAACCTTTCGTATAATATCAACGAAAAAAACCTTTTGCGGTTGTCATACGGTAAAACTACCAACCGCCCCGAATTCAGGGAAATGGCGCCTTTCGACTACCAGGATTTTGAGCTTTTTGCCATCGTTTACGGTAACCCCAATTTGAAAGCCGCTTACATCCAGAATTTTGATATTCGTTACGAATTTTATCCACGCCCGGGTGAAATGATCACATTGGCCGGATTTTACAAAGATTTCACCAATCCGATTGAAACATTTCTGAAACCCTCGGGAACAACCTACGATTATTTTCCTGAAAACACGGAAGAAGCATACAGCGCCGGCGTTGAAATCGATATCCGCAAACGTTTTGATATGCTTGCCGATGCGGGAAGTTTTGGTCGTTTCTTTAAAGATTTCACAGTTGTTTTTAACACTTCACTGATTAAAAGCGAAATCAACACCTCGCTACAGGAATATACTCGCGACACGGTTCGCGTAATGTCTGGCCAATCGCCATTCATTGTAAATCTCGGTTTATTTTACAACAATGCCGAAAAAGGCTGGGATGTAAACCTGAACTACAACATTGTGGGCAAACGCATTGCTTATGTTGGAACACCCACAAACCCTCACACCTGGGAATTGCCACGCAACGCAATCGACCTTACTATTCAGAAGCGGTTTGGCGAACACTTTATTCTGAAAGCCGGTGTAAATGACATTCTGAATCAACCTGTGAAGTTTGCTCAATATCACGGGGTAAACGAAGACATCGAAGTATATACACGAAAATATGTCCCTAACCGGCAGTTCTCGGCAAGCATCACTTGGATTTTATAAAACACCATAACAACGTTAAACAGATTTTTTAAATCAATTTAAAAACAATAAGTATGAAAAAATCTTTACTCTTCATTTTTGTGCTGACCTTAATGGCAGCAGGTGCAATGAGTCAATCGATTGACAACAGCTTCTTTCAAAAGGTAAGCTATGTAGGCGCATTTGACGGAATCAACGACTGGACTGCCGGATGGACCCAGTGGGACCCAGTAAATGCCAATTATCCTGAACCAACAGTTACAAAAGGTAACGGTCAGTTTTCACGTTCTGAAGGTTTACACATCACAGCCAACGAAACCTGGAGTGGTGTGATTACACTCAACGGATGGGTTTATGTCGATGCTGGTGCAACGCTTACTATCGATGCCGGAACAATCATCCGTGGTACAAACAGAAGTGTACTTTCGGTTGAAAAAGGTGGTAAAATTATGGCCATTGGTACAAGTGCAAATCCTATCGTCTTCACTTCTTCGCAGGGTGCCGGGTTCCGCGCAAACAGCGACTGGGCCGGACTCGTAATCAATGGTAACGGAATCAACAACCTTGCCGGTGGTTCGGGTACTGCCGAAGGTGGAATCGGTTCGCCATACGGTGGCGCCGACAACACCGACAATTCAGGAGTTCTCGCTTACGTTCGCATTGAGTTCGCTGGCTACGAAGTGGCTACTGGCAGCGAAGTTAACGGACTTACGCTGAACTCTGTGGGAAGTGGAACTACAATCGACCACGTGCAGGTTTCTTATTCAGGCGATGACGGATATGAATTCTTCGGTGGCGCAGTAAATGCAAAACACCTGATTTCGTACAAAACAGAAGACGACGATTTTGATACGGATAACGGATACAGCGGAATGATTCAATTTGTTGTTATTCTTCGCGACCCAACCATTGTGGATACAGACACTGCTAACGGTTTTGAATCGGATAACGACAAAGACGGCAGCGATGCTTCTCCTAAAACAACAGCTATTTTCAGTAATATGAGTGGTTTTGGTGCTGCAAAAGATCTGGCAACTTACAATGCCCTTCCGCAGAACCACAAAGATGGTGCTACCATGCGCATCCGCCGCAACAGCCGCATTTCGGTGTACAACTCGCTTTACCTCGGATGGGGACGCGGTCTCAGATTCGAATCAACAGGTACACAAAATGCTGCAATAAACAACGATTTTACTGTGAAAAACACTTTCATGGGCGATGTTTTCGGCGACAAATTCAAAACCGACGGTACTACTTTTACTGCGGCTCAACTCGAAATATGGTTCCTCGAAACAACCAAAAAGAACAAAGTTTTGACTGCCGGAAGTGATGCAAAAATTACCAACCCCTTCAGTGCTACTGAACCAAATTTTCAGCCAATGGCAGGATCGCCCGTATTTAATGCTTCGTACTGGTATAAAGAAAGTGAACCCGCTTCAATCAACAACAGTTTCTTCGAAAAGGTAAGCTATGTAGGCGCATTTGACGGAATCAACGACTGGACTGCCGGATGGACCCAGTGGGACCCAGTAAATGCCAATTATCCTGAACCAACAGTTACAAAAGGTAACGGTCAGTTTTCACGTTCTGAAGGTTTACACATCACAGCCAACGAAACCTGGAGTGGTGTGATTACACTCAACGGATGGGTTTATGTCGATGCTGGTGCAACGCTTACTATCGATGCCGGAACAATCATCCGTGGTACAAACAGAAGTGTACTTTCGGTTGAAAAAGGTGGTAAAATTATGGCCATTGGTACAAGTGCAAATCCTATCGTCTTCACTTCTTCGCAGGGTGCCGGGTTCCGCGCAAACAGCGACTGGGCCGGACTCGTAATCAATGGTAACGGAATCAACAACCTTGCCGGTGGTTCGGGTACTGCCGAAGGTGGAATCGGTTCGCCATACGGTGGCGCCGACAACACCGACAATTCAGGAGTTCTCGCTTACGTTCGCATTGAGTTCGCTGGCTACGAAGTGGCTACTGGCAGCGAAGTTAACGGACTTACGCTGAACTCTGTGGGAAGTGGAACTACAATCGACCACGTGCAGGTTTCTTATTCAGGCGATGACGGATATGAATTCTTCGGTGGCGCAGTAAATGCAAAACACCTGATTTCGTACAAAACAGAAGACGACGATTTTGATACGGATAACGGATACAGCGGAATGATTCAATTTGTTGTTATTCTTCGCGACCCAACCATTGTGGATACAGACACTGCTAACGGTTTTGAATCGGATAACGACAAAGACGGCAGCGATGCTTCTCCTAAAACAACAGCTATTTTCAGTAATATGAGTGGTTTTGGTGCTGCAAAAGATCTGGCAACTTACAATGCCCTTCCGCAGAACCACAAAGATGGTGCTACCATGCGCATCCGCCGCAACAGCCGCATTTCGGTGTACAACTCGCTTTACCTCGGATGGGGACGCGGTCTCAGATTCGAATCAACAGGTACACAAAATGCTGCAATAAACAACGATTTTACTGTGAAAAACACTTTCATGGGCGATGTTTTCGGCGACAAATTCAAAACCGACGGTACTACTTTTACTGCGGCTCAACTCGAAATATGGTTCCTCGAAACAACCAAAAAGAACAAAGTTTTGACTGCCGGAAGTGATGCAAAAATTACCAACCCCTTCAGTGCTACTGAACCAAATTTTCAGCCAATGGCAGGATCGCCCGTATTTAATGCTTCGTACTGGTTTACCACACCTGCAATCGATGTAAAAACTGAAGTTAACAATTTCAGCGCAACAAGTTACCCGAATCCGTTCAATGGTTCTGCGAACATCGAAATTAAACTGACAGAAGATGCAACAGTAAATGTGGTTGTATTTAACCTTGCCGGTGCTGTTGTAAGTGAAATTTACAATGGTGAACTGTACAAGGGAACTCACCGCTTCCGTTTCGAAGCCGGTGAATTACCAAAAGGAATGTACTTTGGAAAAGTAATGGTTGGCAACCAGGTGAAAACTTTAAAAATGATTGCTCAGTAACCGCATCGTTGCAGGTTATTCAGTAAAAAATATGCAGTGTTTGATAACGAATACGTTTATCAAAAAAAAGTAAAAGGCCCCGGACGAAAGCCCGGGGTCTTTTCACAACAACTTAAACACCAGCACACTAAAATTTTTGAAGATCATCAGACAATCGCGTTTATAATTAAACTGTAACTATTGTTGTATGATAGGGGAAATGAAGTATTTTTAAACAAAAAAAGATGATGAAGAAATTAAGTTTAATAACTGCACTGCTGCTTCTGTTATTCAATGCGTCAAATGCGCAGGAGATAACAGAAAAAGAAGGGTTGTATTACAAAAACGGCAAGCTTTACTCTGGCGAATACACAACCCGTTTCGATAATGGACAAGTTAAAATGACTGCCAATATTGTGGAAGGGAAAAAAGAAGGTAGTGTAAAAATTTACTTCGAAACCGGTGAGTTAAACGAAATCCGTGCCTACAAAAACAACCTGATGGACGGAACCTGGGAAATGTACAACGCTGCTAAAATCAAAGTGTCGGTGGCTGGCTACAAAGAAGGGCAAAAACATGGCCAGTGGAAAATATGGAATGACAGCGGAGTTTTATTATATGAACTTGAGTACAACAATGGCGAAAAAAGCGGAACCTGGAAAAAGTACGACGAAAGCGGAAATCTCATCAGCGAACGCAAATATGTCGATGGACAATAAATGTAACAAAACTGTAATATTTCTGTAATTCAGGCTTAACAGCACAGCTATACTTTTACGTTGCATAATGGAAGAAAAATTAAAGCAATGAAAAAGATAATTTTTAGCATGTTGGCACTGGTTCTCACCATCGCTGTTAGTGCAAAGGAAAATGAAGCAAAAGTTCCGGCAACAGTTGATAATGCAGCTACAGTTAATTTAGCTGGCTCAATTGCCGATGCAAATTCAGGAGAATCGCTGACTGGTGTTGAAGTTAAAATTGAAGGAACAGATTTTAAAACTTATACCGATTTCGATGGTAATTTTTCGTTTAACAGCCTCAAACGAGGCGAATACAAAGTGGTTACGAACTATATTTCGTACAAAACTGCATCGCAAACATTGACTCTGAATGCCAAAGAAACAGAGTTAAAAATTAAAATGGAAAACTCGAAATAAGACATTTATATTTGTCAATAGCAGATTAATAATCATATTTTAGCCGCACAGTTTCTGATGCGGCTATTTTTGTATGATACTTATTGAATAATAGTACGTTAAGCCCTGATTAACACACTTGAAACTTTATTAAGAATTCTTCATTTGATTCAAATAAATTTGCAATTTTGCCGCCGGATTAATTATTGAATAATTATTCATTCGTACCGACTGCATTTGAAAAAGCATAAAATTAAATAATATGGACATTTCAGGTTTACTTAAGTATTTTATTCCGAAAGAGAAAAAATTTTACGCCATGTTTAACCAGGCTGCCGAAAATACAATTGAAGCATCGGCTGCTTTGGAAAAACTGATTAATGCAGAAACCATGGATGACAGAAGAGCCATTGGGCTGACTATTAAAGCCATCGAAAAGAAAGGGGACGAATTTACCAACCAGATTTTTGATATTCTGAACAAATCGTTTATCACTCCGTTCGATCGCGAAGACATTCATGAACTGACTTCAACAATCGATGATGTGGTTGACCTGATTTATGGTGTTTCGAGTAAAATCGATATCTATCGTTGCCAGATTATCAGTACGTTTATGAAACAAATGGTGGCTGAAATTCAGAAAGGTTGTCATCAGATTAAAATTGCAGTTGGCGGACTCGACGATACAAAACATTCGCAGAAAGTTTTAAAAGCGTGCAAAGAAATTGGTAAAATGGAAAGCCGGGTTGATGAGCATTATCAAATGGCTATTTCAAGTTTGTTTGAGAATGAAAAAGACCCCATCGAACTGATTAAACAGAAAGAGATATTGCTGAATTTCGAAAAGATTGCCAACAAAATGGAAGATGTTTCGGATGTCGTGAAAACCATTCTGGTGAAATACGCATAACTCCTTGTGCCATTTATTTCAATTCACCTAAAATCAGTTTATGTTAACATTATTAATAATAATAATTGTACTGGCCTTTGTTTTCGATCTGATTAACGGATTTCACGATGCAGCGAATTCAATTGCAACAGTCGTTTCAACAAAGGTTTTGGCGCCACTTCCCGCCGTCATCTGGGCTGCATTTTTCAATTTTCTGGCTTATTGGATTTTCGACCTGAAAGTGGCTAATACAGTTGCTAAAACAGTTGATGGAAGCGTAATAAGCCTGCAGGTTATTCTGGCTGGTATTATTGCCGCTATTATCTGGAATCTGCTGACCTGGTACTACGGAATTCCGTCCTCATCATCACACACGCTTATCGGAGGTTTTGCAGGTGCAGCAGTTGCTCACACCGGAACATTTACAGTAATTAACCAGGCTGTTATTTTTAAAACAGTTGGGTTCATTTTTCTCGCTCCGGTAATCGGGATGGTGATTTCATATTTAATAACTGTAATTATTTTATGGACTTTCAGGCGGGCAAACCCTCATTCTGCCGATAAATGGTTTAAACGTTTACAGCTCGTTTCCTCAGGGGCATTCAGCCTTGGCCATGGTGGCAGCGATTCGCAAAAAGTTGTGGGTATTATCAGCGCTGCGATGCTGGTGTATGTGGCACAAATACACCTCGAAGGTGCCGCAATTCCGGCCTGGGCAAATGTTCAGCAAACTGTTGACGCTGCCGGCAAGGTGCATCTGCATGTTCCATCCTGGATTCCGATTTCGTGTTATGCGGCTATTTCTATTGGAACCATGATGGGTGGCTGGCGAATTGTAAAAACCATGGGTACAAAAATCACAAAAGTGACTCCGGTTGAAGGTGTTGCCGCCGAAACTGCCGGAGCAATCACACTTTTCGGTGTTTCACAAGGATTAGGAATTCCTGTAAGTACCACACATACTATTGCCGGCTCAATTATGGGAGTTGGAATGACCAAACGACTTTCAGCGGTTCGCTGGGGTGTTGCCACCAATTTGTTGGTAGCATGGATTATTACCATTCCGGTGAGTATGCTTATTGCAGGGCTTGTGTATCTTGCAATTCGTGCATTAGGAATTTAATAATTAGTCAGTGGTACAATTTTTAACACTTTTTGGTGCTGAAATTTTAGCAGCTTTTAAATCTCTCAAATACGATTATTAATATTCTAATTTGCCAGCAAACAACTTGGCTAAATATTTTGCAACCGCCTTTTACTTGTCTAAAATACAGGTTATTACCGAACCTTTTTCCAAAGAACCTTTAAAATTTTTTCCTCCAAGTTTTATATTAAAATTTTTGGCTGAATCTGAGTCATTCAGCACAACAATAACGAAGGTCCCATCGGGTGCTTTAAAAGCCACATTTGGCAGCCCTGTCGGGATGTTTGTTTCTACCCTGACCGAACCCGGCCTGGCAAATTTTGATGCGTGTGCAACAATATAATACGCCGGGTTGCGGGTAACCAAATCACCGTCGATGGTTACTGCACCCAAACATTGCGTACAACCGCCCGGAGTATGTGGTTTTTGTTTTGGGTCGGCAGCGAGGTTCCACTCCAACACTGTTTTGCACCAGTTGCGTGATGCCCCAATGATGAGGTTTTTTACGTGCCATTGCAAATCGCCTCCAAAATTTCCCGGAGCGCCAATCCACTGTTCAGTAAAATAGAGGTTTTTATCCGGGTGTGCTTCGTGCACTTTGCTTACATTTTCAATCACTCCACCGTACAAATGAAACGCCGAACCATCGGTGTATTTTTTTGCTTCCGGGTCGCTTAAAACGGTGATCGGATATTCGGGTTCGTCGGCATTGTGGTCGTAAATAATGATTTTTGTTTTTACCCCGGCAGCTTTAAAAGCCGGGCCAAGACTGCGTTTTATAAAATCGGCCTGTTCTGTAGCGGGCATCAGCAAACTCGGATTGTTTCCCGGGTGCAGTGGTTCGTTTTGAACTGTAATTGCATCGATTGTTATTCCCTCTGTTTGCATTTCCTGAACATATTTCACAAAATATTTTGCGTAGGCATTGTAATATTCAGGGTTCAGACTACCTCCTTTCGACGAATTGTTTGTTTTCATCCACGGTGGAGGCGACCACGGTGAAGCCAGTATTTTTATTTCAGGATTAATGGCCAGAATTTCCTTTAAAACAGGGATTAAAAACTTTTTATCGGGCGCAAGCGAGAACCGCTCCATTTTCAAATCGGTTTCTCCTTCGGGCAAATCGTTGTACGAAAATACTTCCGCATCCAAATCCGATGCTCCCAAACTGATTCTCAGGTAACTGATCCCGATATTTTCTTTGTCGAAAGCAAACAGTTCAGTTAAAAGGTTGTGGCGTGTGGTTGCCGACATGTTATGGATATGAAAAGCGCTGCCACCGGTAAGCGTGAACCCAAAACCATCCATTTCCTGAAAGGTTTTTTCGGGCATTATTTCTATAGTTGGCAAACTGTTATCGGTGGCTACAGAAATACCTGTTTCCTGTTTCTGAAACAACAGCGATTTATCGGGTTTGGTGAGATAAAACACGACATTTTTAAAATTGGATGACGAAAGAGTGGTTTGCTTATTCTTATTTGCAACTAAATCAGTGGTCAGCAACAAAGTCTGTAAAAGGATTATTGCACTAAATATCAGGCTTTTCATTTGTCAGTTTTTATTGATTTAAGTGGTGTAAATATAATCAATCCATGTATAACCGGTTTTTTTCACATAAATCTGATTCAATTGGTTAATTCAGTTAAAATCCGATGTTTTTCGTATTGCACGGGTTCAGAGCAAAAACAATTTTTGAAGGTTAAACAGTATCGGCTACAGCAAATCTTATTTTGATGCTTATTCTACTTTTTATCATGCTTATTTTGATTTTGGCTGGTTTGATTTTGACAAGCCGGGAAATACGCAAAATTAAAAAAGAACACAGCCATAATATTGAACTTTTACACAACAGTGTTGTTGAAATGACTGGTAAACAGTTGGATTTATCTGTGAAAATGCATTTGGCAAACGATTTTAAAAACAGTTGCCAGGGCAATTTTGGAAAGTTAAATAAAGAGGTTTTTATACTATGCGATTTATTGATAAAATCCTCAAAAACACAATCCAATCAGAATAAGTAGTCCGGCATGCTGCGATAAACCTGACAATAAATTTTGCTTTTTGAAATGAAATTTGGCATCCTGCTATTTACTTTTTCAATTGTTGCTTTTATAGAAGCCCATTCCCAAAGCCTGGGTCAGGTTTTACGCAAGGCATATCATTCGGGCGATTCAGCCAATTACTATTTCCAGGAAGCTCAGAAATTGATAAAATCCGAAGCCGATGAAGCCGAATTCTTCTTGTTTAAAAGTATTCGTGCCACCGATTTTGGCTCACCCGACAGCGCCGTTTTTTATGGATTGATTGCTGAGGAAAAATTCAAAATATTGAACGACTCCGCAAAACTGATTTTTGTGTACAACAACCTGTCAAAAAGTTACCAGAAACAGGGTTTGTACGAAAAAGCAATTTCAGTGCTTTTTGAAGGGCTAAAACTTGCAGAACTCCAGAAAGACGATGCCTGGATGGGATACCTCTACCAGAATATTTCGCTGAATTACCACGACTTTGAGGACTACGAAAATGGCGTAAAATATGGCAAACTGGCGTTTTCAAAACTCAGCAATCTGTCCAATAACAACGGATACAATATTGCGCTGGCGCTGAATACCATTGCCATCAGTTTCGACGACTGGGATAAACCCGACAGCGCGCTGTTTTATCACTTTAAAGTTTTCGATTATAAAGACCAAATCGACACGCTGTCCATCGGTTTTACCTACAACAATATCGGGAACACGCTGCTGAAACAAAAGAAATTTGCACAGGCAAAAAGCTGGATTGAAAAGGCAATTGTAATTGCGCGGTGCAAACTACGCGGTGCAAACGACAATCCGTTTTATTACGAAAATGCAACCAACTATACCAACCTGGCCGCTGTTTGTTACGAACTTGGTGAATTCAGACAAGCAGAAACAGCTTTCGACTCAGCGCATTTTTATGTTACAAAAAGCAACAGCACCGAAAAATTGCGTGATTACAATTATTATCAGTATCTTTTTAACAAAAAACGCGGAAACTCCGTGCAGGCTTTGCTTTTTCAGGAAGAGTACTACAAAATAAAAGAAAAGATTTTCGATGATTCGAAAGCCAAAATGCTGGCCGAACTCGAAACGAAATACCAGGCTGAAAAGAAGGAAAAGGAGTTGGCTGAAAGTAGAGCAAAAATTCTGGAGGCTGAAAACAAGGAAAAGCAAAAGACAACTTGGTTGTTGTTTACTGCTTTGCTCGCATTTTCTGCTCTTACTTTTTCGTACCTCATTTTTCGTCAGCAAAAACTGAAACTGGCACAGCAAAAACAGGAGTTTCAGTTAAAAGAAGAGATTAGCCGGATTGAAACACAAAACAAACTACAGGAACAACGGCTTTCCATTTCGCGTGATTTGCATGATAATATCGGGTCGCAACTCACTTTTATCATTTCGTCGGTAAACAACCTGAAGTTCAGACACCGGACTGAAAACCAGGCTTTGCTCAGCCAATTAAATAAGATTGGCGATTTTGCCACCGAAACCATTGTCGAACTCCGCGATACCATCTGGGCGATGAATGCCGGAAAGATCAAATTCGACGATTTGCGGTCGCGTATTTTCAATTTTCTCGAAAAAGCCCGTAAAACCGGAAACGAACTCAAAACAAGTTTCGAGATTGATGAAACTTTAAAGGAAATCGAACTGACTGCCACCGTAGGAATCAACATTTACCGCACCATTCAGGAAGCTGTAAACAACGCCATAAAACATTCCGGTGCCGGCAATATTTCCATCAGCATAAAAAATGTTCGAAATGAAAATATTGAAATTTCGGTTTTTGATGACGGGAGAGGTTTTGACAGTGACGAAGTGAAAAACGGAAATGGCCTGTACAACATGGCAAAACGCATGGAAGATATCGGGGCAAAATTCAGTCTCGAAACTGAAGAAACAAAAGGGACAAAAATCAGTCTGTTGATTAAAAAAGAGCAAATAACTGACAAGAAAACCGGGAAATGATAAGAGTGGTTTTGGTTGATGACAGCCGGATTATGCAACAGACAATTGAAGAAAAACTATCGTTTTACACCGAAATCGAGCTGAAATTCAAAGCGGTTAATGGCGAAGATTTGCTCGACAGGTTAGAGAAAAACCCGCGAACCGACCTTATTCTGATGGATATTGAAATGCCTAAAATGAATGGAATTGAAGCCACATTCCAGGTAAAACAAAGGTTTCCGCACATTAAAATAATAATGCTCACGGTTTTCGACAACGACGAAAACATTTTCATGGCGATAAAAGCCGGGGCCGACGGATATTTACTAAAAGAAACCAACCCCGAAGAATTGTACCGTGCAATAACCGAAACCATGAATGGCGGTGCATCTATGACACCATCCATCGCCCTGAAAACACTGCGGATGTTTCGCGAACCAGTTGATTTCAGGAAGACTGCGGAAAATGATGAAATAAAACTTACCACCCGCGAAACCGAAGTTTTGGAACAGTTAAGCACAGGGTTAAAATATAAACAGATTGCGACCAATCTCATTATTTCAACTGGAACCGTGCGGAAACACATCGAAAATATTTATGCCAAACTACAGGTTTGCAACAAGTTGGAAGCCATCAGAAAGGCGAAGGACAACAATTTAATTTAGATTCGTTCAAAATACGAAGAATTTCGTATTTCAGTCATTGTGCCTTCCACGTAATTTTGCTAAAAAAATTTGAAATTATGAGAAAAGGTGTACTTCTGCTATTAATCATTTCAGCATGTATTTTTACAGTGAAAGCGCAAACAGTTACAAGAATAAAATCATGGGGATATTTGGATTCTCCGCCAGTACCGAAAAAAACTTTCGCAACCAATTCCGGAGTTCTTCAAATTCTTGATAAATATCCTTCTTCTGAATTGGTTAAGGGAAATACAGATGGCACATTTACGAAGTTAACCGGTTTACGAAAATCGTTTAAATACGACCAGGCAATTTCGGAAACCAGCGGCGACTGGACCATGATTTCATATTTTGAAGGCGACAGCGTGTTTTTCTACCTCACCGATGGTACTGCCTCCAAAACCAAGCTGGTTTACACCTACAAAGGATCTGGCGGTACTCATATTAACGATTTTACCTTTCACAAGGGGAAAGCTTACATTACTTACGATACAGGCTGGAATGCCTTTAAAGGGTTGATTGAAATCAATCCCGATGATTTTTCAGTCAAAATATTGTTTAACAAGGGAACCGAAGATTTAAAAATGTGGTCGGTGGTTTCTGATAGTGAAAATTTATTTGTGAATTATTCGACGGGAACAACAAATTCTGCTTACCAGGTAAATGCGGCTGACGGTTCGTTAACCCAAGTAACCGATAAATTGAATTACTGGACACCACAGAATCCGTTTGTTGTTCTTGGAAAAACGTTGGCGGCTTTTACACTTGAAGATGTCAGGGTGTCTATGAACGGCTCCAGTTTTCAAACCAAACGAATGTTGCTTTCGAAATACAATACTGCAGCCAGATCGTTCGAACCCCTTTGGTATGTTGGTTATTTTCAGGCTGTTCAACCATGGTATCTGGGGGAAATCAACGGAAAACATTACTTCTTTGCTAATGGTGATTACGACGTAACCAATTGTAATACTACTACCTGTTCGGGAAACTTCGGTGCTCACCTGTGGGTAGTTGACGAAACCGGCGGCAGATTGGTGAAATCGGTTGCTGTTTCCGGCGAAAAAAATTATACTTATGCCGGGATAAAACAGGTGGCATCAGATAAAATTTACCTCGAAATTACCACCAAAGCAGCCGGAAAAGAACTTTGGGTAGCCACCCCCACCGATTTGTACATGGTAAAAGACCACATTGGGACTCCATCGGTGCTTGCTGATTACGGATTAAAACTCAACGAAGCAGCTGTTTGCGGTGGCAAAATTGCCATCCCGGGGATTGGGGCTATGGCACAAACGGGCAACGACTACGAAATGTACATTTCTGACGGCACTCCCGGAAACCTCGAAAAGCTGGATGTGATGCCAAAAGCAGGTGTTCAGTCAATGCCAAAAGGATTGTTTTACTACGAGGGCAAGATTTATTTTACTGCCGCCGATACATTGAAAGACAATCTTGGGATAGCAAAAACATCGATGTTTTCAATCGACCTGTGCAACGCGATAACCTCAGCTAACCCCGAAATTTCAATGTCAAAATCAGAATTAAAATTTTATCCGAACCCTGTAAAAGGATTTCTCAACCTGCAAACCGAAGAAACCATTGAAAAGCTGGAAATATATTCGACAACAGGCACCCTTGTAATGCAAATGGTTAACCCAGAAAAGCAAATTGACGTAAGTCGTTTAAAAAACGGACTTTACCTGATAAAAGCGCAATCGGGTGAACAGAAATTTACCTCTAAGTTTTACGTGTTTCAATAAGATATTCCTCCTCCAAATAGATCAGAATCCCCGGTAAGGTTTAAAACCTTCCGGGGATAGGTTTTTTACAGCCGGTCATGTTTTGGAAAATGTAAAAAAACAGTCTGATTGAAACAATTGGTTTGATATATCAACCTGTTGTAAATGAGTTAATAATATTGTAAATTTAAAAGTTAAAGCATCAAATCAACCTGAACTTTTTTGCACATGGACAAAGAGTTCATACAAAAACTTACCATTCTTGTTGAAGCCAACCTGGCAAACGAGAAATTTGGCCCCGAAGAACAACAGGTTGAAATCGTACCGAAAAAATCCAATCAAACAAAAATCCTGATTGGCCTGGTTGCCATCCTGATTTTAGTTATTTCGTTGACTTTTTTTCTTCTCTACCATTTTCCAAATTCGAAAGCAGTAAAATCGATTGCCGTTCTTCCTTTTGAGTATTTGGGTACAGAACCTGAAAAACAGTTCCAGGCTGATGGAATGATGAGTATCATTCAAAGTAATTTCTCAAAATTTATGATTTAAGTGTTATTTCAGAAACTTCGGTTGAACAGTACAGAAATACGGACAGATCAATAAAAACCATCGAACAGGAATTGGGAGTAGCTTATTTGCTTTAAGGTAGTTTGTGGTTAGATGGAGAGTAGTAAAAGTTTACTTTAAAACTGGTAAGGGTTAAAGACGACAGACAGATTTGGGGAAATGAATATAATGGCGACAGAAAAACCAATTCAAAAAACAGGAGCACCAGACATTTATTGACTGGTTTATATCAGTTCCTGCCAAAAATACGAGAAGCGGACATCAAATCGAATTGAAATTATATGAACATCATTTTTACAAAGCCGGCTGGGAAGAGCCTGCCCGACTATGTCATTCAGGCGGGTTTGATAAGCTCATCGAAGCGGCATAAAAACAAAGAAAAGAAAACATGGATAACAAGGAGAGGTGCGTTCACATAGCTCAAATATCTGCTAAAAAGGGGCATGTAGCCTACAAAGGTAAAGACAAATGCAAGGATCAGCCTGCGGAGTTAAACTAATTTGGCCGCAATTGACCTGTTTTGCCCAAAAGCTGAAACATTGCCGATACAAAAAAATCAAATTAGATTTTTAAAAATAAATGAAACGATAATGTATCTAATGGTGAATCAAAATTGGTTTAATTTTTATTGGTTTTCAGAATTCAAAATTAAACTAATTACTAAGCGATGAAAAAAGTTAAGAATAAATAAGTACAATCAGGACTTAATTTCGTAATTTGGCATAGAAGTCTTGAAAGAACATGATTAAAAACTAAAGTTAAAAAATGAAACACTACTATTTGCTTACACTTGGAATGTTTTTTCTGTTTTTTGCATCGTGCGACAAAATAAAGGATGCAACAACAGTTGAAATTGAAACCGATTTGGAAGTTGAAATTCCAATTGTCACAACAGGTACTTCAAGTGCCACCAAGTCGGCCGATGCTGGAATTAATGCGTTTCTGTATGCCGGTACTGCCACTTTTTCGCTGACAGAGAACGAAGATTTATCAGACTATATCAATAACATCGACGATATTATTGCCGACGGAGTTGCCTCAATTCAGATAAACGGTGTGCCGGCAGGAGGTTCAATTAATGCCTGTTTGTTCAAATATGGAATTTCCCCGACAGCCGGAACCACTGCTTTTAATCTTGCCACACCCGTTACAGCAAACAACGGAGTGATTTCGATTACTGATGTAGCATGGATTAATAGTTTGTTAAACACTTTAAAGCAAAACATGAAAGCATCCTACAAATTTGATGTAAGCGGAAATGCCAGCTTCGATGTAAATCATGTGATTAAAATTAAAGTACCTGTAATTATTAAAGCAAATCCGCTTTAAGAAACGGTTGTAATTAGTTAAACTGAAATCGTTTCAGCAGTAATTCGTTAAATGTATTTTTTGTGAATTACGACCAGTTAGCGGTCATGAAACGATTTCAGATTTTTTGTTTTAATCCGGCATTTGCTGCTCCCCGTTTTTTTAGGAAACAATTTTGCATTTTGTAATTTACAATTTGTAAATCGCAATTTGTAACTCACATTTTGCTGATTGAATCATGCTTTGCATCCACCTTAAAAATATCGACCCATATTTTTGCCTTGCTGCCGAAGAATATCTGATGAAGAATTTTGAGGAAAATATTTTTATGCTTTGGCAAAGCGAAAACGCGGTAGTTGTAGGCAAACACCAGAATGCAGCCGCCGAAATCAACCACCGGTTTGTACACGAAAACAACATTGCCGTTTGCCGACGCATTTCGGGCGGAGGAACAGTTTTTCATGATGCTGGTAATGTAAATTTTTCGTTCATCAAAAATGTAAAAAGTCCGTCCGAAATCAGTTTTAAAATGTTCACTTCACCGGTGGTTGAAGCATTGGCAAAACTGGGAATCACAGCCACCACATCAGGCCGCAACGATTTGCTGATAGAAGGTTTGAAAATCTCGGGAAATGCCGAGCACGTTTACAAAAACAGGGTGTTGCACCACGGTACTTTGTTGTTCGATTCTGATTTGAAAAACCTTGGACAAGCGATAAAAGCTATTCCCGGAAAGTACGAAGGAAAAGCCGTGCAATCCAACCGCAGTCCGGTGGCTAATATTTCGCAGTTTCTGAAAACAACGATGACAACCAGCGAATTCATTCAGTTTTTGCTCGCTCTTCAGCTCGAAAATCCAGGAAACAGTTTTTATCATCTGAACGAAAACGACATTCAAACCATCGAAAAACTTTCCGCAGAAAAGTTTAAACCCTGGGAGTGGAACTTTGGTTATTCGCCAAAATATTCGTTTAAAAACGAGGTTGAAATTGAAGGGAAAAAACTTTCTATCTGGCTCGTGGTTGAAAAGGGGGTGATTGTGGAGGCGGAAGTTTGCGGGGAGTATTTTTCATCAAATCAACTCGAATTAGTTCAGAAAAGTCTATTGCAAAAAAGGCACGATTTTAATGAGATAAGGAAAGTTTTTTCTGATGCAAAAAATCAAATAATTTATTCCTTTTTCTGATAATAGGTGAACGAATAACCACAGTACTCAATACAAAACAAAAACGTGCAGCAAACCCAAATTTGCAGCACGTTTTTCTAACTCCTCCCCTTCGGGGGAGGCCGGGAGGGGGCTTTATCTTGGCATCGGATACCCTTCCAGTTTCTTCAAATTCCTGGCAATTTCTTCTTCCGGATATTCGTAGTCATTTAATTCTCCGTTCAGGTATTTGTTGTATCCAACCAAATCCATCAAACCATGTCCGCTGAAGTTAAAAAGAATCACTTTTTCCTTGCCTTCTTCCTTTGCTTTTTTGGCTTCGCGAATAGCAACTGCAATGGCGTGTGTGGTTTCCGGTGCTGGAATAATTCCTTCGGTTTTCGAAAATAACAAACCAGCCTCGAAACATTCGCTTTGGTGAATTGCCTGGGCTTCCATTAAACCGTCGCGCAGGGCGGCGCTTACCAGTGGCGCCATTCCGTGGTATCGCAATCCACCGGCATGAATCGGAGCGGGGACAAAGTTGTGTCCCAGACTGTTCATTGCCAAAAGCGGTGTCATTTGTGCCACATCGCCGTGGTCGTAAATAAACGGAGCTTTGGTTAAAGTGGGGCAGCTAAATGGTTCGGCACCAATGATCTGAATATCGGCACCATGAATTTTTTCGTACATAAACGGAAATGAAATACCGGCGAAGTTACTGCCACCACCACAGCAACCAATTACAATATCAGGGTTTTTAATGCCCACTTTTGCAAGCTGTTTTTTGGCTTCCAACCCAATAATTGTTTGGTGCAGCATCACGTGGTTGAGCACCGAACCCAGCGAGTAACGTGTTCCTCCTGTTGGGTCGGTAACGGCAGCTTCAACAGCTTCCGAAATGGCAATTCCCAAGCTACCCGGAGTATCGGGAAATTCGGCAAGAATATCGCGGCCGGCTTTTGTTTCCATGCTTGGACTCGAAATACAGGTACCTCCCCAAGTTTCCATCATCATCTTGCGAAAAGGTTTCTGGTCGAAACTTACGCGTACCATAAAAACTTTACATTCGATACCGCCCAACTGAGCACAGGCGTAAGAAAGCGCTGAACCCCACTGTCCGGCACCGGTTTCGGTAGTCAGCTTTTTGATACCGAATTGTTTGTTGTACCAAGCCTGGGCAACGGCAGTATTGGGTTTGTGACTTCCGGCAGGAGAAACACTTTCGTTTTTGTAATAGATTTTTGCCGGTGTTCCCAGCGCTGCTTCAAGTTCGTAAGCACGAATCAGCGGACTTGGACGCCACTGTTTCAGAATATCACTGATTGGTGTTGGAATGTCTATCCAACGTTCCTGGCTTACTTCCTGTTCAATCAGGTTCATCGGGAAAACAGGAGCCAGCATTTCGGGTGTCACGGGTACTCCGCCGGGGCCCAGTGGCGGGTTTAACGGGGTTGGCAGATCGGGTGCAATGTTGTACCACTGTTTTGGCATCTCCGATTCGTCGAGAAAAATCTTTTTTATTCTTGTCATGATTTGTAATTTTTGGTTAATGTTTAATATTTTTTAATCTCAATACTCATTACTCTTATCTCAAAATCTGAAATAAAAAAGGGACTTCCCGCATACACGCAGTAAATCCCTTTTCCCGGCCTCACGACCGCAAAACAATATGTAGTTCTCGCGCTTCCATTTTTACGTTGCGCCAGGCCCATTCTTTTCCGTATAAAGGTTCTTTGTACATATCTCTCTAAAATTCAGCACGTAAAACTAATACTATTTTTTTATGACAATCCGTTTAAGTACCTGTTTTTTATAATTTACCTGTTAAAATCTTCTTGCGTCAAACCAGATTGTCTGATAATGGATCTCAGTGTTCCTATTGGAATTTCTTTTTTAGGCGATGGCACAATAACAGTCCTGTTACCTTTTTTATATTTAGCATGACTTCCACGTTGTGATACGTGCATGAATCCATTGTTAAGCAATGTTGTTATAATTTGTTTTGAGGATGGTAATTTAGACATTGATGTAGATTTCGCCAAGAAGTGTTTCATTTATAACAGGAATTTCAACCTGTGAACCAAGCTCTTCGAAATATAATGCAAGTGCTTCGTTCAGGTTGTCAATAGCTTCCTGAATTGATTTCCCAAAGCTTGAAACATCAACGTTCAGGCATTGTGAAACAAAGTATTTCCCTTCTTTATAAACAACATATTTGATTGCTTTCATTTTTAATTATTTATGGTAAATCTACGAAAAACAATAGAAGTAGCAAAAGTGAAAAGTCAATGATCTTCAAAATAAACAAATTGAGGGTCAGATAATCAGCCGGTTAGCCACGCTATTTTTTTAATCGCCTCTAAATGAAAATAACTGTTTTGCCATTCCGCTTGAATGCCTATTTTTGCAGCGTGTTTAAAAACAGAAATTTAAGATGAACAAACAAACCGTTTTAAGCGGAATTCGCCCCACTGGGTTTTTACACCTTGGCAACTATTTCGGGGCGGTGCGCAGTTTTGTAAAAATGCAGCACGATTACAACTGCTTCTTTTTTATTGCCGATATTCATTCGCTCACAACCCATCCGACCCCCGAAAATCTGCAGGCTGGTGTGAAACAGGTTCTGGCCGAGTACCTTGCCTGTGGAATCGACCCTGAAAAAGCAACGATTTTTATCCAGAGCGATGTTCCTGAAGTTTCGGAACTGTACGCTTTTCTGAATATGAATGCTTATTTAGGCGAGCTTGAACGGACTACTTCGTTTAAAGATAAAGCCCGTCAGCAACCCGACAATGTAAATGTCGGTTTGCTTACTTATCCGGTGCTGATGGCTGCCGATATTCTGATACACAAAGCCAATTTTGTACCGGTTGGAAAGGACCAGGAGCAAAACCTCGAAATGGCGCGGAAATTTGCACAGCGTTTCAATTTCATGTACAAAACCGAAGTTTTTCCGCTTCCGAAACCTTACACTTTCGATGGAAAAGACATGTTAAAAGTGCCGGGGCTGGATGGCAGTGGTAAAATGGGCAAGTCAGAAGGTAACGCGATTAACCTGTACGAAGACCCGAAAGATATTCGCAAAAAAGTGATGCGGGCGGTTACCGACTCAGGGCCCACCGAACCCAATCAGCCAAAATCAGAACCGGTGGAAAATATTTTCACTTTGCTGAAAATTGTTTCAACACCCAATACTGTGGCTCATTTCGATGCGTTGTACAACAATTGCGAAATTCGTTACGGCGACCTGAAAAAACAATTGGCCGAAGATATAATTGCTTACACTGCACCCATTCGCGAGAGGATTATCGAAAATCTGAAAAATGAGGCGTATCTTGGCAAGGTGGCAAAACTGGGTGCTGAGAAGGCACGCGAATCAGCTTCCAGAACGTTGCAGGAAGTAAAAGACGTTATCGGATTCAAAAGGCTTTTCTAACAAAAAGCATCATACCCCATATGATTTTGGCCGGGCTGTTGCCTGGCCTTTTTCGTGAAGATTTTTAAGCCACTGACCTGCCTGCCGCAGGCAAGTTAACAGATTTTGATTCGCTGAGTTTTTCAATAATGTTTTTGGCAACGAAAAGAACAATCTGTAACTCAACCGACGATTTTTAAATAATTTTTTCAATCTGTGAATTTATGGCATCAATTCTTTAATTTGTACAAAAATTCGAAGTTATGAGCACAAATCTGAAATTTAAAGCCGTGGTTTTCGATATGGATGGTGTGATCACCAAAACCGCGCTTACCCACGCAGCCGCCTGGAAAAAGATGTTCGACGAATACCTGCGGAAAAGGGAAAAAGAGCACGGGGAACCGTTTGTGGAATTTACCCATGCAGGCGACTATCTTCCGTATGTAGACGGAAAGCCCCGCTACAAAGGCGTGCAGTCGTTTCTTGACTCTCGCGGAATAGATATTCCATTTGGTGACCCTTCCGATGCTTCCGGAACCGAAACCATTTGCGGGCTTGGCAATCGGAAGAATTTTGCTTTTAACGAAGTACTTGAGATAGAAGGTGTCAAGGTTTACTCTTCAACAGTGGCGCTTTTGCACGAATTGAAAAAGGCCGGGATAAAACTGGGCGTGGCGTCGTCGAGCAAAAACTGTAAACCGGTGCTTGAAAGGGTTGACCTGCTCGATATTTTTGATGCCCGGGTTGATGGTGTTGTTTCATCTGAACTTGGACTGCACGGCAAACCCGAACCCGATATTTTTACCACTGCATGCGATATTTTCGGGGTAAAATACGCTGACGCAATTGTGGTTGAAGATGCGGTTTCGGGCGTTCAGGCCGGGAAAAAAGGAAAATTCGGATTGACACTCGGCATTGCCCGCGAAAACAACCGCAAAGAACTCGAAGAAGCCGGAGCCGATTTTGTAGTGGAAGATTTGGAAGAAATCGGAGGAATAGAGGGATTGAATACCTTGTTTGAGAAATTCATCAGATTCTGAAAAACAGATTAATACAGGAATTTTGATTATTTATAACCAGCTCAAATGACTCTTTTTTTAAGTAGTTTTGGCTGGTTATAATTTTTTCTTGCATCGTATTTTAATATTAAAATCAGGCAAAATTACCTTGTCTGATTTTCTTTTTTACCTTTGGTTTTACCTGAAAAACAAACCTGATGATGAAAAAATTTTTAACAGTCACGCTTGCCGTTTTTGTATTGTTTGCCTGTAATCATCAACCTACAAAAACAACAAGTTTAGCAAAACCCAACATCATTTTTATTCTTGCCGACGACCTTGGTTACGGCGATTTAAGCTGCTACGGGCAAAAGCATTTTCAAACACCAAACCTCGACAAAATGGCTGCCGGAGGAATGCGTTTCACCCAACATTATTCGGGAACATCGGTTTGTGCGCCTTCGCGTTGTTCGGTGATGACAGGTAAACACACCGGACATACTGCCATTCGCGGAAACCAGGAGTGGCAACCCGAAGGCCAGTTTCCCATGGCAGACACCGAAATCACTGTGGCCGAACTGCTGAAACGGGCAGGATATATTACCGGCGCTTTTGGAAAGTGGGGGTTAGGATATCCGGGCTCTGAAGGCGATCCCAACCAGCAGGGTTTCGATGAATTTTATGGTTACAATTGTCAGCGTATGGCCCACAATTATTATCCCGGCCATTTGTGGGACAACAGATTGAAAGTCGAAATTCCGGAAAACAGCGGTGACAAATTTGAGGTATATGCCCCGCACCTGATTCACCAGCGGGCACTGCAATTCATCGAAAAAAACAAGGACAAGCCGTTTTTCCTGTTTTATCCGAACGTAATTCCACACGCTGAACTTTTACTACCCGAAAAAAATCTGGCCGAATTCCGTGGAAAATTTCTACCCGAAAAGGAATTTAAAGGAGTCGAACCCGGAAGTGCTGGTTTTCGCGAAGGTACGTACGGAACCCAGCCCGAAAGCCATGCAGCTTTTGCCGCAATGGTAACCTTGCTCGACAAACAGGTGGGCGATATTCTCGGAAAACTCGAAGAACTCGGGCTCGAAAAAAATACACTGGTCATTTTCAGTTCCGATAATGGTCCGCACCAAGAAGGAGGTGCTGACCCCGATTATTTTGATAGCAACGGCTCGTTGAAAGGCTATAAACGCGATTTGTATGAAGGAGGTATCCGTGTCCCAATGATTGCTTTCTGGGAAGGCAAAATTGTAGCGGGCTCTGTTTCTGACCATATTTCGGCATTCTGGGATTTTCTGCCCACAACAGCTGAATTAGCCGGAGTGCCTGTTCCTGAAACCACCGATGGCATTTCGTACTTGTCGGCATTATTGGGAAAAGAACAGCCACAACATGAATACCTGTATTGGGAATTTCACGAAAACGGCGGAAGGCAGGCGTTACGGAAAGGTGATTGGAAATTAGTAAAATATGATGTTTTTAATACCGAAAAAACAACAATCGGATTACATAATCTTTCAGCAGATATTGGAGAAAAAAACAATGTAGCCGCTGAAAATCCTGAAATAGTTAGTGAGCTTGTCGAACTGATTAATTCGGCACGGATTGACAACGCGAATTTTCCATTTGAAAGCCGGAAAAACTAATTTTAGAATCTTTCCATTCCAGTAAATTTTTGTAAATATTTCTTATCATTTTATATGTTGGCTTAAATCCTGGGGAACTTGTTTTAAGCAGAGAAATATAGGTTTTCATTTCAGGGTAAAAATTGATATTTTTGAGTGATTGACTATAAAAACAACCTGCATGAAATCACTTCTGATTCCGCTACTTTTAATATCTTTCACACTTGCCGGCCAGCCCCAAAAAAATCAAAACGAAAAACTCAATTTTCTGTTTATCCTGGCCGACGATTACGGGTATTTCGACACGGGTATTTCGGGAAGCAAGCTTTATGAAACCCCCTCCATCGACAGAATTGCACACGAGGGAATGATTTTTACCGATGGCTACGCTGCCTGCCCGGTTTGCAGTCCGTCTCGAGCCAGTATCATGACAGGTAAGTTCACCGCCCGCCACGGCATCACCGATTGGATTGGCGCTGCAACCGGCGAGGAATGGCGAAAAGCCGGACGGTTCAACAAGCTTTTGCCTCCCGAATATGTGCGCTACCTTCCGCATGAATACATCACCTTGCCCGAAGCGATGAAAGCAGCCGGTTACCACACTTTTTTTGCAGGAAAATGGCATTTGGGTGAAAAAGGTTCGTGGCCCGAAGACCACGGTTTCGACATCAACATAGGCGGCTGGGATGTGGGAAGTCCGAAGGGCGGTTACTTTGCGCCGTGGGAAAACCCGAATCTGCCAGCCGGTTCGGCCGGTGAGAACCTCGAAATGCGGCTGGCCCGCGAAACAGTTCAGTTTTTAAACGACAACAAAAACAAGCCGTTTTTTGCGCTTCTGTCGTTTTATGCTGTGCACGGTCCGCTGGAAACCACACACGAAAAATGGTCAAAATACCGCAACAAAGCCGTGAAACAGGGAATTGCCCCAACTGCTTTTCAAATGGGTCATTTTCTTCCCATACGTCAGGTGCAGGACCATCCGGTTTATGCCGGTCTGGTTGAATCGATGGACGATGCAGTGGGCGAAGTGCTGAAAGCGCTCGATAAGCTTGGATTAGCTGAAAATACAGTGGTGATTTTTACCTCCGACAATGGCGGTGTGGCTGCCGGCGACGCTTCATCGACCTCAAATTTACCCCTGCGAGCCGGAAAAGGTTACCAGTTTGAAGGTGGAATCCGCGAACCATATTTTATCAAAGTTCCGGGAATAAATGGCGGACAAAAATGCACAACTCCGGTTACCGGAACCGATTTTTACCCCACGATTCTCGATTTGGCCGGAATCCAGCTGAAACCGCTGGAACACGCCGACGGCCAAAGTCTTGTTCCTTTGCTGAAAGGTGAGACGATGGCTGAAAGGCCGCTGATCTGGCACTACCCGCATTACGGAAACCAGGGCGGCGAACCTTCTTCGGTTATTCGTTTGGGCGACTGGAAACTCATTCATTATTACGAAGACAGGCACGACGAATTGTACAACCTGAAAAACGATATCAGCGAAACCACTGACCTGGCAAAGCGTGAACCCGCAAAAGTAAAGGAACTCCACGAAAAGCTGTTTGCATATTTAAACGAAGTGGGCGCCCGTTTTCCGACACCCGACCCGCAATACAATGCGCTAAAGGAAAAGGAATACTTGCGCAAAGTGGAAACCGAACTGATGCCAAAACTTGAAAAGCAGCGGCTGAGTTTCTTTTCGGAGTATTTCGACCCCGGAAACAACTGGTGGGGAAGCGAAGTAAAACAGCTAAAACAACTTGAAAATGAATAGAATTTTATGGTTTGCAGCCGCCGGATTGCTGGCTGCCTCGTGCAGCACCCAAAAAATGGCGGCGCCCGGTTTAAAAACAAAAAACACCGACAGGGTTTACCAGTACTCGCTGTTTACCGCGCTGGCCAACAGCATTTTCGACGGAACGCTCACCGTTTCCGGTGTAAAAACAAAAGGCGACATGGGTTTGGGAACCTACAACGGACTGGATGGCGAAATGATAGTAAACAACGGCAAGGTTTACCAGTTTCCTGCCTATGGAAAAGTAAAAATGCCCACCGATAAATCGTTGGTTCCGTTTACTGTGGTGAAGTTTTTTCAACCCGATTTTGTGGTTGAAACCGGCATGGTTACCGATTATGCGGAACTGAAAAAGCTGGCCGAAAAACAATTTTCGTCGCCCAATTATATTTATGCGCTGAGAGTTACCGGGACTTTTTTGCGCATCACATGCGGCAGTGCCGAAAAACAGGAATTGCCTTACGAAAAAACGCTCAGCGAAGCCATCGCGAACCGACCTGTTTTTGAGTGGAAAAATGTGGAGGGAACACTGGTGGGATTCTGGTTCCCGGAATATGTCGGTGGCGTGAATATCCCCGGTTTTCACCTCCATTTTATCTCGGCCGACGAAACCAAAGC
>DYSZ01000058.1 GCA_020726265.1 Draconibacterium orientale | reverse complement strand
GATTGTTAACCGGATTTCTCACTTTTGTTGTCCCCCAAACATATGACATTCAAAAACTGACCTTACATTTTATAGGACTCTTTCTGACCGTTGCTTTGCCTGAGGAACTGTTTTTCAGAGGTATCCTGCTTCGTGGTCTCGATAAAATGTTTACACGGAAATGGATTCCTTTGGTTATTTCGTCACTGGCTTTCGGACTTATGCACTGGAACAATGTGAGTGGTTTATCAACCCAAATTACATACATTTCTTTGGCTGCAGTTGCTGGAATGGGCTACGGTTGGGCCTACCGGAAAAGTGGAAATAACCTGCTGGCCGCGATACTTGTACATACGCTCGTCGATTGGATTTGGAAATTATATCTGGCGGGTTAAATGTTTTCATGAAACAATCCTGAAATTAAAGATGCAAATAACAATTAAAAGAATAGCAACGATTTTGGTACTGGTATTGGTGGCATTAGTTTTTAATAAGGCTGAAGCCCAGATGTACGATGAAAAAGAAGGCCTCGGCAAACCCGACCCGCAGTTAAGTCAGGATGATAATGATTATCTCGACCGTCAGGCGAAAGTATTTTTAGATACAGTCACAGTTCTTTTAGAGCAGTTTCCGCCAACCACTTTCCCCGAAGCCCGCGAACGCGGAATGGCCAAACTGCTTTTGGATGCTGTTTTTCACGAACATTTTGCTGCTTACCGGCAACCGGTGCAACAATATTTCAGGGCGCAGGTTGACAAAGTGATTCACGAACTGGAAACCACAAAAGTGGAGAAGGGTGTCCGCATCTGGAAAATTTACGACATGGGTTTTATTGCCCGCACAAAATCGGTTACCCTCGCTTTCGATTTGGTAACCGGAATAACATCCGGCTCGCCCGATTTTGCGATGAGCGCTGAACAGGTTGAACGTTTGGTAAAACAGTGCGACGCACTGCTGATAACACACAGGCACGAAGACCATGCCGATAAAACCATGGCGGAAAAATTCATCGAACTCGGCCTCCCCGTTTTAGCAACCGAACAAACCTGGGAAAAAGATTCGATTTTCAGTAAAATCATACATCCTGATAGAGTAGCCGGGAATGTTCAATCATTAAAACTGAAAAAGCACTCCCTCGAAATGATTGTTTACCCGGGGCACCAGATGAAATCCATCGACTGCAACGTGTATTTGGTGAAAACTCCCGAAGGAATCTGGCTGGCACACAACGGTGACCAGATTAATGAAGGCGATTTTATGGTGGATTGGGAGTGGATTGACCACGTGAAAGAGACCCAAAAAGTGGATGTGCTGATGACAAACGCATGGACCATGGATATTTTCAGGATGGTAAAAGGTTTTAACCCGAAACTTGTAATGCCGGGCCACGAAGTCGAAATTGGGCACACCGTTTGGGACAGGCTGCCTTTCTGGGGCGACGACGAATACCTCAAACTCAATTATGCTGAACTGAAAAAGTCGGAATACCCCGTGGTTGTTACCTGTTGGGGCGAATCGTATCATTATCTTCCGAAGTAATAAATATTGAAATGAAGAAGAAAATCTGGATATTTCCTTTGGTTGTGTCGGTAGTTGTGGCATTGATTACACTCGTTTTTCATTATACCGTTCATATCGAAAATGCACTGACCTTGCAACCGGAAGCTGCTTTTGGAGTTCAGTCCAATATGTGGCGAACGGTTTTTGAACCGGTTTTGGGCGTTTTGCTCTATTTCAACCGGGCGTTTTATGCGGTGAAGGAATCAACAATGGTGCTCTACTGGCTGATTGCACTTTTTGTGGTTTATACACTGGTAAAGAGTTTTTTGCTAAAGGATAAAAAACAACTGAAACGATTTTTAATCAGTCAGCTTGTCAACCTCCCGATTTTGGTTGGAATATGGTTTGCACTTTTTGTAGTGATGATTTTCATTCCGCTGCCCAACGACCGGATTGTAAACAAAACCTCAGATTGTGTGTTGGTCACTACTCATTCGCATACCGAGTTCAGTCACGACGGATTGATTTCGCAGAAAGGGTTGCTGAAGTGGCACCAGCGGAACGGTTTCGATGCGTTTTTTATAACCGAACACAACAATCACAACCACTCTCTTGAGTTTGTAAACCAACATCTGAACCCGAATCTGCCGGGGGAACCGGTGGTTTTTTGCGGCGAGGAGTTTTCGGGAAGCAACCACCTGAGTTTGCTGGGATTGAAAACCGGTTTCAGCACAAAAGGTTTGTCCGATTCGGCGGTGGTGGCAAAAGCCCGGTCGGAGGGCGCTGCCATTATTGTGAACCACTGGTTCGATGGCGAACACAAAACGCTGGAATATTACCGCAATCTCGACGCCGATGGTTTCGAAATCGAAAATACAGCCGAAGACAAACGGTATAACCGCGAGGGTTACAACCGCATCAAAACCTTTTGCGAAAACAACGGGCTGATCATGAACGGCGGTCTCGATTTTCATGGTTACGGAAGCGCCTGCACCCTTTGGAATGCCTTTCAAATTCCGGGGTGGAAAAGCATGGATTACAGGGCAAAAGAAGAGTCAATTCTGAACATTATAAAATTTCGTCAGCAGGAAAAACTCAAAGTACTTTTACTCAATGACAGGCCTTATTACGAACGAGAAAACCTGTTTTTGCATACAATAATTTCCCTGTTTAATTATTTCAGGACACTAAATTTCTGGCAGGTTGTTTCGTGGATTTTCTGGATTTTCCTCTTTGTATTTCTCCGGAACAAAACAGCATTTGTAAATAAACTTTCCTGCCTGAAGGTTCTTCCGGTTTTTGGGATTGCCGGTGCGTTATTTATGATTTCTCTCGCACTGGTTTATGTTTTACGGGTTCAGGATGTGGAAGATTTTACCGAAATATACCCTGAATATTACAGGCTTTTGTTGATGGCAGGTTCTTCCTTGCTGGTTATCTCAGGTTTGACGGCTTATTTCAGGATTTTAAGACAAAAAAAGTAAAATACAATCGACCAATGAAAACACTTCTGAAAATTTTTATCCTGCTGCTGGTTGCAGCTGCGTGCAGTGAAACAACAGTTGTAAATGTCTCCAACCTGAAATGCGAACAAAAAGTGAATCCGTTGGGGGTTGATTTGAAAAATCCCCTGTTTAGCTGGAACCTGGAGTCGGAACAACGGGGAGTTTCGCAAACCGCGTATCAGATTCTGGTTTCCCCGGATTCATTAAAATTGGATGAAACTACAGCCGATATGTGGAACAGCGAAAAGGTTTTGTCTGATAAATCCATACAGATAACCTACGAAGGCAAGCCGCTGGAAAGCAACCGGAAATATTTCTGGAAAGTAAAAATCTGGGATAAAAACGGTAACGTTTTCGAAAGCGAACCTGCTTTTTGGACCACCGGACTGATGAATGAATCGGAGTGGAAAGCCAAATGGATTGGGCTGGATAAACTGGTGGGTAACGACGATACAGTTTCGGCGCACAAAGTGCTTTCGGCAAGAATGGTAAGACACGAATTCAACATAGAAAAGAAAGTAAAATCGGCCACTGTTTTTATTTCAGGGTTGGGTTTGTTCGAGTTTTATATCAACGGACAAAAAATTGGCGACCAGGTGTTGGCGCCGGCTCTCACTGAATATAACAAACGGACCTTCTACATGACATTCGACGTCACCCAACAGCTGCAACCCGATAAAAATGCAATCGGCGTAATTCTGGGCAATGGCCGGTACTTTGCCCCGAGGTCAGGCGGAAGCGAAAACGCCAGAACTTATGGTTTTCCAAAAGTAATTTGTCAACTGGAGGTGGAATATGAAGATGGCACAAAAACCACTATTGTTTCTGATGAAACGTGGAAACTGACAACCAACGGGCCGGTTCGCAAAAACAGCGAATACGACGGAGAATTTTACGACGCACGCATGGAATTTCCCGGTTGGAGCAAATCAGGTTTTGATGATTCAGTCTGGATAAATGCTGAACTGGTTGAAAAACCCGGGGAAAAACTGGTGGCACAACCCAATGAGCCGATAAAAATAACGGAAGAAGTAGTCCCAGTTTCGGTAAAGGAAATAAAACCCGGCACCTTTATTTTCGATATGGGCCAGAATATGGTTGGCTGGGCTGAACTGTTTGTAAAAGGGCAAAAAGGCGATAAAGTGACACTACGGTTTGCCGAACGGTTAAACACCGACGGTTCGCTGTACCTCGATAATATCCGCACAGCCGAAGTTACCGATACCTATATTTTAAAAGGCGAAGGCGACGAAAAATGGGAGCCGCGGTTTACCTACCATGGTTTTCAGTATGTCGAAATGATTGGCTACCCGGGAACTCCGGCGCTATCTTCCATTAAAGGAAAAGTGGTACACGATGCACTTCAACCCATCGGCACTTTCACTTGTTCCAATCCGCTAATCAACAGCATTTACAAAAATGCATACTGGGGCATTCGTGGTAATTACAGGAGCATACCCACTGACTGTCCTCAGCGCGACGAACGCCAGGGCTGGCTCGGCGACCGTTCGGCTGAATGTACCGGTGAAAGCTATGTTTTTGATATTCTGAATTTGTATAACAAATGGGTTACCGATATGGCAGATGCCCAACTTGAAAGTGGTAGTTTGCCCGATGTGGCTCCTTCCTATTGGCCTTTTTATACCGACAATACCACGTGGCCCGGCACGTTCCTGTTTGCTACTGAAATGCTTTACAATCAATATGGCGACAAAAAAATTGTTGAGGTCAATTATCCGGCCATGCAAAAATGGATTGAACACATGAGCCAGTTCCTCGATCATGGCATTATGCCGAAAGATATGTACGGCGATTGGTGTGTCCCACCGGAAGACCTGAAACTCATCAATTCAAGCGATCCGCACCGGATTACCCGAGCCGATTACATCGGAACCGCTTATTTTTTTTATGAACTGAAAATGATGGCCAGATTTGCAGGGGTAATTGGAAAAGAAGAGGAGGCTGTTGCTTACCTGAAAACGGCAGAGGAAATGAAATCGGCTTTCAATAAGAAGTTTCTTGATAAGGTTGAATTAAAATACAGCAACAACACTGCCACTGCCAGTATTCTGGCGCTCGCCTTCGGCCTGGTTCCGGATGAACACAGGGAGCAAATCGTAAATAATCTGTTGCAGAAAATTCTGAGCGAAAACGATGGGCATGTTGCCAACGGTTTAGTTGGCGGGCAATGGCTTATGCGCACATTAACAAATACCGGCCATGCCGATGTGGCTTACACGCTGGCAGCGCAAAATACCTATCCCAGTTGGGGTTATATGGTGGAACAGGGCGCCACCACCATTTGGGAACTCTGGAATGGCGATAATGGCGATCCGGGTATGAATTCAGGAAACCATGTGATGTTGCTGGGCGACCTGATTATCTGGTTTTACGAGAATCTGGCGGGAATAAAAGCGGATCCTGAAATCCCGGGGTTCAAACATATTATTATGAAGCCCCTGGTTTTGGGAGATTTAACCTCGACGGATGCCTCATATAATTCTGTTTACGGAACCATCACAAGCGCCTGGAAACTGGAAGATGGCAATTTTACCTGGAATATAAAGATTCCGGCCAACACAACTGCCACGGTTTTTGTGCCTACTTTAGAAAAGGAAACAGTGGAGGAAAGCGGTAACCCGGCTAATAAAAGCGAAGGTGTAAAGTTTGTCAGATGGGAAGAAAACAATGCCGTGTTTGAAGTGCAGTCGGGAAATTATTCTTTCACTTCACAAGGTGTAACAAAGAATGTTACTGATCCATACTTGCCAACGCCTATTATCTCACCATCTGACACATTGATGACAGCCGGCAACAAACTGGCTGTGACCATTGCCTGTAACATTGCTGACGCGAAAATTCATTTTACCACCGATGGAAGCGTGGTATCCGAATCATCGCCGCTGTATGAAAAGCCCATTGAAATAACAGGGAATACACTTATCAGAGCCCAGGTTTTCGGACAGGGTTATCATTCGGGCAACGCGACTAAAATATCTTACAGTTATATTGATCCGGCTAAAAACGGGATCACGTGGAACCGCTATGACGGCGCGTTTATTAAAATACCCGACCTTTCAAAAATGAACCCTGTTGAAACAGGTGTTGCCTACAAATTCGACCTTAAAAAGATAAAACTGCCCAAATACAATTTTGTGCTTCAACTGAAAACCTTTATCGAAATCGAAAAGGAAGGTGATTACACCCTCTATATCACTTCGAACGACGGCAGTAAGCTTTTCCTCAATGACCAACTTTTTATCGACAACGATGGAGAGCATGGAGCCAGGGAAATGAGTAACACTGCTCATCTGTCGAATGGAAGACATGCCATAAAAGTGGAATATTTCCAGTCGGGCGGGAGTACTGTTTTATCATTATCCTACAGTTCGGCTGACATTATTTATCAGCCGGTTCCTGAATCAATTCTATTTAAAGAGAGAGAATGATGAAATTGTCACGATTTGCTGCCTTTGTTTTAGTCGCCACAATTTTCGCAGGTTGCAAGCAAAAAAGTTCCGAAAAAGAATACATCGGCCTTGCCAACCCGTTTGTAGGAACCATCGGCACAGGTAAAACTTTTCAGGGGCCGGTTTTGCCTTACGGAATGATTCAGCCCGGGCCGTACATGAACTATTCAGAAAACCAGCAATCGGGGACGATTTACGGTTTCAGCCAGACTCATCTGAGCGGAATGGCTGGCGGTGGCGTTGGCACACAAGGTGATATCTTGTTCATGCCAACCATTGAAAAGGGTTCATTTTTGAAAGGTTTTCCGGCAGATTTTCAACACAGCAGCGAAATTGCTTCACCCGGTTATTACAAGGTAAAACTTGACACAACGGACATTGAGGTTGAAATTACCGCTACAACCCGCACCGCTTTGTACAAATTCACTTTTCCTGAATCAACTGCTTCGGGTATTTTTCTGAAACTGGAAAACGGTTTTCTGAAAGTAAATGGCGATGAAATTTCGGGATGCAATAACAACCGCGTTTATTTTGTGGCGCGCTTTTCAATGCCTTTCAAAAATGTTGAGATTGCTGCCAACGAGCAAATAGTTGACCAGCCCGATACCGTTAAAAGTGAAAACATCAAAGCATTTTTCCGGTTCGATACAAAAGCGGAAGAACCTGTTCTGATGAAAATTGGAATTTCGATGGTAAGTGTCGAAGGCGCCAGAAACAATCTGGAAACTGAACAGCCGGGTTGGGATTTTGATTTGGTCAGGAAAAATGCAGAAGCTGCCTGGAACAAAGAATTGGGCAAAATTCAGGTGGAAGGCGGAACAGAAACCGAAAGGATTCTGTTCTATACCGCATTGTACCACTCCTTAATTCACCCAAATATTTACATGGATGCCGGCAAAAAATACCGCAGTGCCAACGGTAAAGTTTATACCGCTGACGGTTTCGAAAATTATACCAACCTTTCACTTTGGGACACCTTCAGGGCGCTTCATCCACTATACACAATTATCAATCAGCGCAAAACAGCCGATTTCATCAATACTTTTCTGGAAAGGTACGACCACACCGGACGGATGTTTATTATGGAATTTGATGGGGTTGAAGGTGAAACACCGGCAATGATTGGAACGCACTCGCTTTCGGTTTTGGCCGATGCCTATGTAAAGGGAATCCGAGATTACGATGTTCAAAAAGCTTATGAAGCGATGAAAAAACTGGCTGATGACTACATTCGCCCCGATAAGGAACTTTACCTGAAATATGGTTTTATCCCTGCCGATTTGAAAGGACAATCGGTTTCGCAAACACTCGAATTCAGTTACAACGACTGGTGTGTGACGCGCCTGGCGCAGGATTTCAATCAGGACGATTATCTGAAATATTCGATACGCGGTGATTTCTACAAAAATCTATTCTCCCCGGAAGTTAATTTTATGCGTGGCCGGAAAAGCAACTTTCAGTTTGTGGAGAATTTCGACCCGATGGAAACCATCAACCATTACACCGAAGCCAATGCATACCAGTATTCCACTTTTGTTCCTCATGATATCGAAGGTTTGATTGATTTGATGGGTGGCGACAACGTTTTTGAAAACTGGCTCGACTCCTGTTTTTCGGTGCATACCGATTACTCAAAAATAAATTTAAGCGATGTAACCGGACTGATTGGCCAGTATGCACATGGAAATGAACCCAGTCACCACATTGCGTACTTGTACAATTATGTTGGCGCTCCGTGGAAAACACAGCAGATGGTCAGGCAGATCGTGGCAACACTTTATGAAAACAAACCGGAAGGAATAGACGGGAATGAAGACTGTGGCCAAATGTCGGCGTGGTACGTGATGAGCGCGATGGGAATTTATGCGGTTACTCCCGGAATGGATTACTACGTAATTGGCTCTCCCGTTTTCGACAAGGTGACCATCAACCTCGAAAACGGAAAGACCTTTGAAATCATCGCTAAAAACAACAGCGAAAAGAACAAATACATTCAGTCGGCCAGTCTGAACGACATGGATTACAGCAAAACTTACCTGAATCATGCCGATATCATGAACGGCGGAAAACTTGTTTTTGTAATGGGCGCCAAACCCAATCCTGAATGGGGCATCAAAAAGGAAGACCGGCCGTATTCTCCTGAGAAAAAATTCAGATATGCCAAAGCGCCGGTGCCTGAGTTTTCGGATATCCTGTTTTTGGAGAGCCGGACCGTTAAAATCCCGGAAACAGTGGCCGGGGAAAAAATTTATTACACGCTTGATGGTTCCGAACCAACCGAAAAATCGTCACTTTTCACCGACTCAATCATCATCACAAAACCGACAGTTTTAAAAGTAAGAAGTTTTGTGGAGGGAATTGTTCCGAGCTACATTGTAACTGTTGATTTTAAACAGATTGCCATGCTTGAAGCAGTAAACGTATCTCGATTGCAGCCCGGTGTGAATTACCTGTACCGTGAGGGACGAGGCGTTAAAAGTGCCCGCGACCAGAAAGAAGCCCCTGTTATGGAGACCGGCGTTTTAAGCACGTTCAATGTAGATGCCATCAAAGACCAGCGGGCATTTGGCTACAATTTCGAGGGGTTTATCAACGTACCCGAAACCGGAGTTTATACCTTTTGGCTCGAAGCCAACGATGGCGCAATTTTGTACCTCAACGGAAAGCTGATTATCGACAACGATGGCGGTCACCGCGCGCAGACGCTCGATTCGAAAATAGGATTGAAAAAAGGCTGGCACCAGATTCATGTGGATTATTGCCAGAATGGCCTGGCCAAAAGCCTCGTTTTGCAATGGGAAGGTCCGGGAGTTGCAAAACAGCAGGTTCCGGCAGAAGTGTTGTTTCATTAACAGTTATGGGTTACTGGTTGCGGGTTACAGGTTAAATCCACAACATTTAACCTGTAACCTGTAACAAAAAAATAGAATAAAAACCGATATCATGAATTATAAAAAATTAGCTGTTGCCTTGCTGCTCTTACCTGTTTTACTGGCTGCTTGCCGACAAAACAACCCAACGGAATGCCTGCAACTCGTTGACCCGTTTATCGGGACAGGTGCCGATGGAAATACCTGGCCTGCCGCCAGTATGCCTTTCGGTGGCGTGCAGTTGGGCCCGGATACGCGTCTAAATTCCTGTGGTGGTTATGCTTCTGCCGACAGCATTATACAGGGATTTACGCATACACACCTCAACGGTGTTGGCGAACCCGAATATCGCGATATTTTGATGATGCCTTTCACCGGGGAAACGTATTTAACTCCCAAAGAACTGGGAAAATCCGGCTACGGTTCGTCTTTCGACCATCAGCACGAAAAGGCTTCGCCGGGTTATTATTCGGTGCTGCTGAAAGATTTTAATATTCAGGCTGAAATGACAACCACCCTGCGCGCAGGCTTTCACAAATACACTTTCCCGCAAAGTGATAGCGCGAAAATTCTGATTGATTTGGCGTACCCGTTTGGCGCCGAAGTGCTGAACATCAAAAAAATCAGCGACACTGAAATTGAAGGGTTGCGCAGCTCGCATGGCTGGGCATGGGACCAGTACGTTTATTTTGTAGCGAAATTTTCGAAACCTTTCACTTCGCTTGAAATCGCTGTAAATGATTCCATTCAGAAGGAACTAAGCGAAGCAGAGGGAAAAAACATCAAAGCGGTGCTTAATTTTCAAACCAAAGCAGGAGAAGCAATTCTGGTGAAAGTTGGAATCTCAGCGGTGAGTTCAGAAGGCGCCCGTAAAAACCTCGATGCCGAAATTCGGGACTGGGATTTTGAGGGTGTGAAAAAAGCTGCCGAAGCTGCCTGGGTAAAAGAACTGTCGAAAGTGGAAATTGAAGGCGGAACCGATGCGCAGCGGAAGATTTTTTACACGGCTATGTACCACGCTCATTTAAGTCCATGCACTTTTTCGGATGTTGACGGTCAGTACCGCGGCGTTGACCATCAGATTCACAAAAGCGAAACAACCCATTATACTGTGTTTTCGTTGTGGGATACCTACCGGGCGCTGCACCCGTTTTTCACCATCACTGACCAGAAACGCACCAACGAATTTGTCAACTCGCTGCTGAAAATGTACGACGACGGCGGCCGCTTACCCATGTGGCCGCTGGCCGGAAACTACACCGACGACATGTTGGGTTACCACGCAGTCCCGGTAATTGTGGATGCATATATGAAAGGAATTCGAGGGTACGATGTTGAAAAGGCATTTGCAGCGATAAAACACAGTGCCGAAATGGATAAACTCGGACTGAAATATTACAAACAAATCGGCTTTCTGCCATTCGACCGGCAGGGTGAATCGGCGTCGAAAACGCTGGAATATTGTTACGACGACTGGTGCATCGCGCAGATGGCAAAGGCCATGAACAAACCTGAAGATTACGAAATCTACAACCAGCGGGCACATTACTGGGAAAATGTGTTCGACCCGTCGGTGGGTTTTATGCGCGGAAAAAGTTACCACTGTGAATGGCTTTCTCCGTTCGACCCGGCTGTAAATTCGGCTTATTCAGAAGGAAATGCTTATCAGTACATGTATGTTCCGCATGATGTGGACGGGTTGGCTGCCAAATTTGGCCGCGACCAGGCTTTTGCAAGCTGGATTGACACGCTTTTTACACTCGAAACGAAACGCGGCGAACGTGGTTCAATCGGTCAGTACTGGCATGGCAACGAGCCGGGACAGCAGTTGCCTTACCTGTACAATTATGTGGGTCAGGCATGGAAAACCCAAAAACTGGTGAACCGGATTCTGAACGAACTTTACACGGTTGAATCCGACGGTCTTGCCGGAAATGACGATTGCGGACAGATTTCAGCGTGGCATCTTCTCAGTTCGATAGGATTTTACCCGGTGGCTCCCGGTCAAACCATTTATGCAATTGGTTCTCCGTTATTTCCGAAAGCCACGATTAACCTCGAAAACGGGAAGAAATTTATCATCAAAGCCACCCAGGTTTCGGCTGAAAATTGCTATATCCAGTCGGCTAAACTAAACGGGAAAGAGTACACCAAATCGTACCTGAAACACGGAGATATCATGAACGGCGGCGAACTGGTTTTTGAAATGGGTGCTTCTCCAAACCAAAACTGGGGAACTGCCAAAACCGACCGTCCGTATTCCGAAAACGGTGAACCGGTAGTGCAGCCTCCGTTTGTAAAATCGGGCGATTTGCTTTTTGAAAAGTCAACAACAATTGAACTGGCCTGCGAAACAGCCAATTCGACCATTCGATATACGTTGGATGGCTCTGAACCAACAGAAAATTCAGCGCTTTACGAAAAGCCGTTCGATATTTCAGCATCTGCCATTTTAAAAATGAAAGCTTTTTCACCCAACCGGAAAGCCAGCCAGATTTTTACCTGGAAATTTGAAATGGCTGTCCCAAAAGAGGCCGTTTCGCTGACTTCGGCCAAACCCGGTCTGAAATTCGACTATTTCGAAAAATTCTTTGTGACTACAGAAGATTTCGAACTGGTTCAACCGGTTTTATCAGGAGTAACTTCAAATTTCAATATGAATGAAAAGACACGGGAGAACTATTTCGGGTTCAGGTTTTCGGGCTACATTAAAGTTCCAAAGGATGGTATTTATACATTCTATCTGAAATCGAACGACGGCAGCCGGTTGTACATTCATGGAGAAGAATTGATTGAAAACGACGCCAACCACGGAGCCGTGGAAGAACCCGGCAATGTGGCGCTGAAAGCAGGTTTGCACCCAATCATGGTGAAATATATGCAGTGCGGCGGTGGCAAAGCGCTGCAGGTAAGTTGGTTGGGGCCGGGATTCGAAAAACAGGAAATATCAGCTGCAGTGCTCTTTCACAAGAAAAAATAGAACTAAAAACTTAAAGTATGATATCTAAGACAAAAAGATGGACAACATTGCTGGTGCTGCTGATTGCAGCCAGTGTTACAGCACAGGTAAAGCTACCCCCGCTTTTCAGCAGTAACATGGTTCTTCAACAGGGAATCGAAATTCCGGTCTGGGGCTGGGCTTCTCTGGGCGAAAAAGTTACTGTCACGCTCGACAAAACAAGTGCTTCTGTCAAAACCGGTAAAGATGGAAAATGGCAGGTGAAACTACCCGTTATGAATTACGGCGGACCTTTCACACTGACCGTAAAAGGGAAAAACCAGTTTGTTTTTGAGAATGTGATGATTGGCGAAGTTTGGGTTTGCTCCGGACAATCAAATATGGAATTTGCTCTGATGAATGCCAACAATGCGGAAGCAGAAATTGCCGCATCGAACCATCCAAATATCCGTCTGTTTACGGTAAAACGAAGGATTTCGCAAACGCCGCAGGACAATCTGGAAGAAGGTGAATGGGTGGAATGTTCTCCGGTTACTTCGCCTCGTTTTTCGGCAGTGGCCTACTTTTTTGGCAGGTCGGTTGCTGAAAAATTAAATGTTCCGGTTGGTTTAATTAATACTTCGTGGGGTGGTACAGTGGCTGAAACCTGGACCAGCGATGAGATGATTTCTCAAAATGCCGATTTCGAAAAGCAAATGGCACAATTGAAAAAGATTGACCTGAATGATTATGTCAAAAGCATCGAAAAGGAAGTAAAGGAAAGGGTTGGCGAATTCTCAACGGTTGACCTTGGCATGCAAGGTGACAAACCGGTTTGGGCAAATCCCGATTTGAATGACAGTGGCTGGAAAACAATGCCTTTGCCCGGATATATCGAGCAAAACGGGTTGGAAGGTGTGGATGGAATTATCTGGTTTCGCAAAGAGTTCGAAATTAAACCGGGAGAAGTTGCTAAACCGGCAACGTTGTATCTGGCTAAAATCAACGATTCAGACCAAACTTTTATAAACGGTACACTCATTGGTTCAACCAACCAGATGGCAGACAAACCAAGAGTTTATACTGTGCCTGCCGGAGTACTGAAACCGGGGGAAAACATCATTACCGTTCAGGTGGAAGATGTTGGTGGTGTTTGCGGAATTTACGGCGATACATCCACGCTCCATTTACAAATTGATAAAAGAAATATTCCCCTTTCAGGTAGCTGGAAATACAAAATAGGGATGGTGAAATTCAATTTCTCACTGAGCCCGAATTCGTACCCAACTTTGCTTTACAATGGAATGATAAATCCACTTGTTCCGTATGGAATTCGGGGCGCAATCTGGTACCAGGGCGAGGGCAATGCCTCGCGTGCAAAACAATATCAGCGGGGTTTCCCCGATTTGATTACGGATTGGAGAAATCACTGGAACCAGGGAGATTTTCCTTTCCTTTTTGTGCAGTTGGCTAACTTTATGAAGGTAGATTCGCTTCCTTCGGAGAGTGACTGGGCAGAACTGCGCGAAGCCCAAAGTAAAACGCTGGCTCTACCTAATACCGGAATGGCTGTTACAACAGATGTGGGCGATGCTCTTGATATTCATCCCAAAGACAAACTGACTGTTGGAACCCGGCTGGCGTTGGCAGCATTTAAAGTTGCCTACAAACAGGAACTGATTTATACTGGGCCTGTTTACAAATCAATGTCAACAAAGGCAAACACTGTTACCCTCACTTTCGAACACGTTGGAACCGGGTTGAAGGCAAAGGACAAATATGGCTACCTCAAAGGATTTACAGTTGCCGGTGAAGACCATAAGTTTTATTATGCCAAAGCGATTATCAAGGGCAACAATTCCATCGAAGTTTCCTGTCCGAAGGTTCAACAACCTGTGGCTGTAAGGTATGGCTGGGCAAACAATCCCGACGATGCCAACCTGTATAACAGCGCCGACCTGCCGGCTTCTTCGTTCAGAACCGACCAGTGGAAAGGAATTACAGAATAGTTCAAAACGACAACTATGAAAAAACTAATTATTGCAATTTTCACAATCTATATGTTTGGATGTTTTCATCCTGCAAATGGTCAAAACAAACAAAACATTCCCAGTTCAAATGGCGATGTTCAGCATTGGGTAAAACAGCACTTTGCTAAGGGCAAAATTCCTCCGTTTTCTTTTAAATATGGAGGAAAAAGCTCAAACGGGTTTATCAAAAACTGGCAATTCAGCACCCAAAAACTTGCTTCAAAGGAGCCAAACTCCGAAGAAACTCAATTTACCTGGACGGATAAAAAAACCGGGCTGGTTGTGAAATGTAATGTTATTGTTTTCAGCGATTTTCAGGCTGTTGAATGGGTGCTGAAGTTTTCAAATACTTCAAAAAACAATACTCCTCAAATTGAAAATGTGGCTGTAACTGACCAATCATTTCAAGTCACGGAAAAAGGAAACTTTATCCTGCACCGCGCCAAAGGGAGCGATGCCGCAAGAGTCGATTTTCAACCCATTGATGAAAAACTGGAAGTGGGCAAAAATGTTTACATGACACCTGCCGGAGGTCGTTCTTCCGATAAAACAGCTTTCCCGTTTTTTAATATTGAAATGCCCGGCGGACAGGGAATTATGGTTGCCGTTGGATGGACCGGAAAATGGTATGCCGATGTTGTTCAAACCAATGAAAACTCGGTTACGCTAAAATCAGGCATGGAAAAAATGAACCTGAAACTGCTTCCTGGTGAAGAGATTCGTACACCAAAAATCAGTTTGCTTTTCTGGAAAGGCGACGACCGGATGGTGGGTCACAACCAGTTCCGACAGTTTATCCTGGCGCATCATTCGCGTAAAATCAACGGAAAATTTGCCGAATATCCATTGTCGGGTAGTTTTGATTATGGCGACCCAGCACCTTGCGGCGAATACGAATGTCTGGCCGAAGAATTTGCCACTGCATTGGTAAAACGCTACAAGCAGTTTGATATCTTACCTGAAGTATTTTGGCTGGATGCCGGCTGGTACACCGGTTGCAACGGATTAGTCAAAGGCGGACAATGGCACCTGAATGTGGGTAACTGGACAGTTGAAAAAGAACGTTTTCCCAATGGATTGCGGCCAGTGGCGGATGCGGTTCACAAAACCGGTGCAAAATTTATGGTGTGGTTCGAACCCGAACGGGTACGGCCCGAAACACAAATTGACAAAGAGCACCCCGAATGGCTGATTAAACTTCCGAAGAATAACAACTATTTATTCAATCTTGGAAATAAAGATGCTTTACTATGGATGACTGATTATATCACAGATTTTATTAAAAAGGAAGGAATTGATTATTACCGCCAGGATTTCAACTTCGACCCGAAACCGTACTGGGATGCCAGCGATGCACCCGACCGCGTAGGGATGTCGGAAATCAGGCACATCGAAGGTTTGTACGCTTTCTGGGATAGCCTGCTGGTGCGTTTTCCGAATCTTTTAATCGACAATTGTGCCAGTGGCGGACGCCGGCTCGACCTTGAAACCACCTCGCGCAGCGCACCACTCTGGCGCACCGACTACCAGTACGGAGAGCCCAACGGTTATCAATGTCACACTTTCGGGTTGAATTTTTATCTTCCGGTTCATGGAACCGCCATTTATAAAACTGATGGTTATACTTTCCGCTCGGGACTTGGAGCAACCGCTGTTTTAAACTGGGAAGTCACCGGCAAAAACTCTGAATCCATTCCCTCCATTCAGAAACGGATTCAGGATTACAAAAACCTGCGCCCTTATTTTTATGCCGATTACTACCCGCTTACTGAAAGTCTGAACAATCAAACCGATTCAGTGTGGCTGGCTTACCAGTTAAACCGGCCTGAAAAAAATGACGGAATTATTATTGCTTTCAGAAGGGGAGAATGCCCGGAAGAGACGATTTCTGTAAAACTTCGCGGAATTGATGACGGTGCAGATTATGAACTGACTGACGACGATTCGGGCAAAAAAACAGTAGTAAAAGGGGCTGAACTGCGGAAAGGACTTTCGCTTTCCATCAATGAAAAACCTGGTTCGTTAATGTTTTGGTACAAAAAGAAAAACTAATTAAATGCCGTTTAGTCAAGGATGAAATCAAACATAAGATATATTAAACAGACTTTCCCGAGTACTCGGGAAAGTCTGTTTTCGCTAAATAAACGACATTGAAAACTTATTCAGAATTGAAAAAAATATTGAAATACATTTTCTGGCTGTTTGCCATCCTGTTGCTGGTTGTGTCAACCGGTATTTTTGTAGTGTATATCCGTTACCAGTCAACTGTTCGAACCAAAACCGGAAAACTGGAAGTGCCTTTCAAACCGGGTGAACTGGGAAAATGGGTGAACCCGTTTATCGGAACCGGCGGTTATCCGAGTTATACAAGCGGTGACGATATTCCCGGGGTTACTGCGCCTTTCGGAATGGTCAGGCTCAGCCCCGACACCCGCTTTTTCCTTGGAAAGGATTTTTTTGAAGAATCAACTGTCAGCAACGCGGGTTATTATTATGCCGACAATCACATCATGGGATTCAGCCACACGCGGATGATTGGCACTGGCGCATACGACGGCGGGCATTTCAGGGTATATCCCACCTCCGGCGATAAAAGCAGCGACAACTATCTGAAAGGGAAATACCACCGGTTTTCGCATAAGAATGAAATCGCTTTTCCGGGATATTACGCGGTTCAGTTTAAAAAGCCGGGCATTTTGGCCGAACTCACAGCTACCGAACGAACCGGTGTTCACCGTTATACTTTTTCAGGCGATGAAACTCCGCATATTCTGATTGATGTGGCGAGTTCGCTCGGAAGGGGAAAATCGTCGGATGGCGAAATCCATGTTTCTGCAGATGGTGAAATTACCGGTACCATTTGTACTTACGGAAATTTTGCCTCTCGTTACGGTGGGCAAAAAATATTTTTTGCAGCGCATTTCAGCAAACCGTTTCAGACTTTTAACTTCTGGTCGGGTGAAAAATCGGTGCGCGAAGGCTCTTCCATAAAAGCCGACACGTTGGGGATTGATGTGATATTCGACAAAAAATCACCTTCCGAAATTATTGAATTGCGGCTGGGTGTTTCGTATGTAAGTATCGAAAATGCACGCGAGAACCTGGAAGCTGAAACCGAAAATCTCACCTTTGAGGAGATTCAGAAAAAGGCTGCTGAAAAGTGGGAGGAAAAACTGGCGCTCATTAAAATTGACGGTGGAACCGATGAGCAACGGACGATATTTTACTCTGCGCTTTACCGCTCGATGCAGATGCCCACACTTTTTAACGATGTAAACGGCGATTACAAAGGGTTCGACAAACAAATCCACAATACCGGAGGGTTCCGCTATTTTACCGACCTTTCGCTGTGGGATACTTTTCGCACCATTCATCCATTGTTTACGCTTATTTTACCTGATTTTCAGCGCGACATGCTGACTTCGCTGGTGAAAATAGCGGAACAGGGTGGAGTACTTCCACGCTGGCCGTCGGGTTACGGATACACTGGGTCGATGATTGGTGCTTCGGCTGACATTGTCATTTCGGAAGCGTACCAGAAAGGAATCCGTGGTTTTGACGTGGAAACAGCTTACAATGCGATGCGGAAAGCGGCGCTTGCTATCGATATTCCGAAGGAAGGGTTCAAACCCCGGCCCGGCACAACTTTGTACATGAAATATGGTTACTGTCCGGCCGACGGAATGGGCGAGGCAGTGAGCAAAACCATTGAATATGCCTGGGCCGACGACGCCATTTCGAAACTGGCTGCAGCACTGGGTTACACCGGAGATTCAGCTCTGTTTGCCAAAAGGGCGCAGTATTACCGCAATGTCTGGAATCCGGAAACGCAGTATTTTCATCCACGAAATGCAGATGGCAGTTTTGTGGAGAAATTTGATCCGCTGTTGCTAACCTATTTCGATTTTGATAAGGAATATACCGATGATTATGTGGAAGGTTGCGCCTTGCAATGGCGGTGGTCGCCGTTTTTTGATACGCCAGGACTGGTTTCACTTTTCAGCGATACAACTTATTTTGTAAATGAACTCAACCGGTTTTTCCAAAAAGCAGATACTGAGCGAGGCACCTGGAATCCCGGTTCGTATTACTGGCATGGCAACGAACCCGATATTCACGCAGCTTATCTTTTCAACGCTGCTAACCGGCCTGATCTCACCCAAAAATGGGTACGCTGGATTCTGGATAACAAATATGGCGCGGGTTATGATGGAGTGGATGGCGATGATGATGCCGGAACATTGTCGGCCTGGTATGTATTCAGTTCGCTGGGATTTTACCCTGTGGCCGGTTCGGATGTTTACCAGATTGGTTCGCC
>DYSZ01000057.1 GCA_020726265.1 Draconibacterium orientale | reverse complement strand
AAGCCAGGTCCTTCGTATTCAACATTTACCGAATTGTCGCTTTCCACCCTTCCGGATTTCCAGTTTAATTGGTTCTTTTTATTCAGGTTTTGAGGAGAATCAGCAACCCGTATTTCGTAAGCCAGTTGTTTTATATTTTCAGCATCAGATTGAAGCAGCCAGCTCAACCGTGGTTTTTCGATATCAATGCCAATGGGGTTGATATGATATTCGCACCGCAACTCAGTGACAAAACTATTCTGACCGAATAAAACTGTGGGCTGATAAATAGTCAGTAAAATAGTTATTAGCCTGAAGAAACAATTAGCTGATTTCATTCAAATTAATTTAAAATAAAATTTCTGGTTGCACTAAAGTGTAATAGTATGGCAATGTAGCTGATTTCATTTAAAACTAAGATTGATAAAATACAATATTTGATAAATTCAATTGCGGTTCAGATGTCTTTAAAAAAGGAAATATTAAATAAACCCCGATGGTACAGGACCACCGGGATCTTAAACCAACTAACTAAACTAATCTATGCGAAGCATTAATATCCTTCATTCTGTATCAAACCCGCTCTGTCGATTTCAACCTGGGGAATTGGCCACAATTCAAATTTTTCATTCCAAAATCTGTTGGCATCTCTCTTTTTAAGTTTATCCTTGAAACCATCGTAATTTGGAATATCATTTAAATCGTGCCTGCTGCTTTTTTTGAAGTTGGGAACCATATCGGGTGTTGCATCTGCATAACCGCCTGATGTAATATTCCCCTTCGAGTCTTTTGTAAGCGCTACCGGATAACCATAACAAGGCCCTTCATTTTCGAGGTCGCCGATTTTCCATCTTCTCATATCAACAAAATGAAGCCCTTCCTGAATTAATTCAACTTTGCGTTCGCGACGAACCAACTGGCGCATTTTATTCTGACTGCCAATTCTGTCGGTAGATACATCGGGCATACCGGCACGGTTTCGAACCTGGTTGATTGCTTCGTAAACTGAAGCATCCAATTCACCCAATTCGATTTTTGCTTCAGCGTAAGTCAATAAAACTTCGGCGTACCGCATTATTGGAAAATTTGTTGTGTTGGTACGAACCGCCTCGTTTGCTTCGGTGGCAAATTTTTTCAAAACTAAACCTAATCCTGCGTTGGCAAAACTTGCCCAGGCTGCTGCACTGTTAATGTCAGCATTTGTAGCTGCTGCCCAGGTTTGTTTTGAATAGCTGTAAAACATAGTGGATGGATTAAAAACTTCGAGCACAAATTTGATATTTGGCCCACCACCCAATGTACTGGCAGTAACCGTATCACCGTGCATCCACAAGGTAGATTTGAACCGTGGGTCGCGATTTTCCGATGGTTTTTTTACGTTGTACAATGGCGATTCATCAATTCGTTTTCCATCAATACATTCATAAGTGTCAGCCAGCATTTGCGTTGGATGCAAACCTGTTTGTCCGTAATTTCGTGAAACCTGTCCGAAAGCAATCCAATGATATTTAGTTACACCTTTATCAGAATACATTAATTCCCACAACATTTCATCACGAACATCAGCTTTTGTCTGGCCTGAAATGGTGAATAAATCGTCGAATTTTGCCGCTAATTTTCTTTTTCCTATGACAGCGTTAGCTGCTGCCGCCGAGATTCTGAAATATTCAGTGCCTTTTCCGCCATAATTCAAACTTCCGCCAAGCAACGCAATTCTTGCCTTTAAACCTAGTGCAACAGCCTGGTCAACCCGGCCTCTTTCGGACGCAGTCCACGGCAGATTTAAAGCCGCTTCATCAAGTTCGGTTAATAGGAAATCAATTATTTCAACTTTTGATGTTTTGGGAGCAGTAAACTCATCGACGGTAACCGGTGCTTTAAAAAACGGCACATCACCATATGTTGAAATCAGGTTATAATAGGCATAGGCTCTCAGAACTTTTGCCTCGGCGATATATTGTTGTGTTTTGCCTCCAAGTTCTTCGTAATAAGGTTCAGCGCCCGAAAGCAGAGAGTTTGCGCGTGAAATGGTCAAATAATTGGCTTTCCACCATTGTTGAACAGTTGTGTTTGCCGGATTCAAAGCGCCTCCGGCACCAATCGTTGTATTTTCAGTGCGTTCAACGCTAAGTCCTGTAAAATAATCAAGAATATACTGGGCGGGTCTGAAAGCGTAAACTATAACAATATATTGAGCGTTATAAATTCCTTCCAATCCAGATTTAATCGCTACTTCCGATTTGTAAAAACCTGTGGTTGAATAATCAACCGGCTCCCTGTCAAGAAAATCCTCACAAGAGATAAGTGTCAGGGTAAATACAAGTATTAATGATATTTTATATATAATTTTTTTCATGATGATTAGTTTTTTAGAAACGAATATCCAACCCAAATGTTAATGTTCTCATTACCGGATAAAAATTTCCGTTGTTCACGCTAAGTTCAGGGTCATATCCCTGATAAGCTTTGCTCCAGGTAAACAGGTTTTGCCCGCTTACATAAATTCTCAGGTTGTCTAACTTATAGTTTTGCAACAAAGTTTTTGGCAGCGTATAACCAATAACCGTGTTTTTCAGACGTAAATAGGCACCACTTTTTACCCATTGTGTTGATATGATATTATTCGGGTTGTTCCCTGAACCATCAATCAATAGAATAGGAAACTCAGCGTTAGGGTTATCTTCTGTCCAGTAATCCAATTGACTTTCGTAAATAGTTCGACCGATATAAAATGGCCGGGCGCCATTCCCGGAATAGTAAATGTCTTTTTTACCAACGCCCTGGAAGAACATTGTAAAATCAAAATTCTTCCATTCAGCGCCAAGATTTAAACTATATTCAAAGCGAGGCATCGGATTTCCTATGATTGTGCGGTCTTTGCTGTCGATAATACCATCAGGAGTTCCATCAGGTCCGCTTATATCCTGATATTTCACATATCCTGGTTTTACGTTTTTCTTTTCACCATACACAGGCGAATCAACAATTTCTTCAGGTGTTTGAAAGTATCCCAATGCTACATAACCGTACCACGAATTGAAAGCTTCACCTTCAGTGGTAATCCGGTCCGAAATGTATTCGTTTCCGTAAAGGTTTGTAACCGTATTCTGAACATCAGAAAGATTCCCTGTGATATGGTAACTAAAATCCTTTATTTTATCCTTCCATGTTAATGATAAATCCCAGCCTTCATTTTTCATTGAACCGGCATTTTCCCAGGGCGAAGTAAGTCCAACAAACAAAGGAATCGGGAACTGTTGCAACATATCGTTTATGTTCCTGACGTAATAATCGAAGTTGATGCCTAATTTGTTATTAAAAAGCAACGCATCGAAACCCAAATCCAATTGTGTTGATTTTTCCCAGGTAATTTTTTCGTTTGCCGATTGAGTTTGTGCTATTCCGGTACCTTCCACTTCGTTAAACCAATAACCGTAACCCGATGAAAGTGTTGCGGCATAAGGATAATATCCCGAAATGTCCTGGTTACCTAAAGTTCCGTATGATGCACGGATTTTAAAATGGCTGATTGTTTCTTTCAGGTTCGTAAAAAATGGTTCTTCTGAAACTCTCCAGCCCACACTTGCTGATGGAAAAAATCCTAAACGGGAATCTTTTTTAAACCTCGACGATTCATCCCAACGACCGTTCAATTCGAGTAAGTAGCGTTCTTTTAAACTGTAGTTTAACCGGCCAAAATACGAAAACATAGCCCATTCGTAACTTGTTCCGCCATTGGCAGATGTAGTAATGTCGCCGTGGTTTAGCTCTTCAAAACCATCGTAATTAAAACCCTTTCGTGAAGCATAAAGTGAATGACCCAATCTTTCTTCGGTTTGAATACCACCTAAAATTTTGAAGTAATTATCAGTAATGGTTTTTTCGTATGAAGTTTGAAAGTTAAACTGATTGGTAATTATTTGGTTCAATCCTTCGTATTTCATGTTGCCACCTGCCGGATAGGTTGTTTTATAAACACCTCCTTCATACGAATCGTAGGGTTGTATGAAATATCCCAGTTTACTTTCCTGTTTTTTACTGCTGTAACTGGCAGTTGCAACAAGACCTTCAAATGGATTAATTTCCACAAAACCTCTTACTCCCAACTCAGGCAGCAGGTTGTTGCTTATTCCTCCCACCTCGGAAGTTGCCAGCGGATTGTCCCCATTCTGGCCGTAACCGTAAGTTCCATCGTTGTTAAAACCAGAAAAAACGGGTGTAAATGTTATTGCATTGCTAATCGTCGAAACCGGGTCTTCGATACTTGGCTGTGTAATTTCCGACTGATTTAAATTTACATCCAAACCAACTTTCATCCATTTGGTTAATTCTGCATCGGTGTTAATACGCAATGTTTTGCGGTTAAAATTGTTATTTGCAATCAGCCCATCCTGAAAATAGTAACCTGCATTTGCAAAAAAGGTTATCTTATCGCTGCCACCGCTTAAGCTTAACGAATGGTTATGCATTAGTGCGTTGTCTTTTAAGACCAAATTTTTCCAGTCAGTGTCAAAAGTGGTCATATTATCAGCGCCTACCGTTTTATATTGATTTATCAATTCTTCAGAATATTGAGGACTTTCGTTTGAATTGGCTTTTGCAATATTTATTTGTTCCATGTATCCAACTGCATCAACAGGGTTGGGGAGTTCGGTTGGTGTATTAATTCCAACAAAACCATTGTACATTATTTTTACTTCACCCGATTTTGCCCGTTTTGTAGTGATAAGAATTACCCCATTTGATGCTTTTGAGCCATAAATTGAAGCAGAAGCTGCATCCTTCAGAACTGAGATTGATTCAATGGTATTCAAATCAATTCTATCCATGTTGCCTTCAACGCCATCAATTAAAACAAGCGGCGACGTTGACGAATTTAATGAACCAATCCCCCTGATTGTAATCGTAGCCCCATCGGCACCTGGTTTTCCTGAATTCTGAACAACCGAAACTCCTGCAGCAAGTCCTTGTAAAGCTGATGAAGTATTTGCCACATTTCGTTCCAATAATTGTTCGCTCGAAATACTTTGTACAGAACCTGTTACATTAATCTTTTTCTGAGTACCATAACCAACCGCAACCACTTCATCAATTCCAATGGCATTCACCTCCATTGTTACATTAATTACAGTTTTGTCTCCCGCTTCAATTTCGAGGGTCTTCATTCCCACAAACGAAAACTGAAGTACATCATTTTCTGTATTTTTTGTCAATGAAAAATTTCCGTCAGCATCTGTTACAGTCCCGATGGTCGTTCCAGCGATAATAACGGTTACTCCGGGTATTGGCTGATTCTGATTATCAGTAACTTTCCCAGTTGTTGTTTTTTGCTGGTTTGAATTTGTACCCGGAGTTTTTTGCTTATTCGAAAGGACTATTTGAACTCCTTTGATTTGATAGGTTATTCCTGTTTCTTTCTCAATTTCATCGAGGATTTCCGCTATTTTTTTGTTCTTAAAATCTCCTGAAATTCTCTGATTTACATCAATTTCTCCTGAATAGAAGAATTTGAAATCGCTTTGTTCTTCAATTTTTGTCAGAAATTCTTCCAACTCCATATCGGTAACAGAAAGCGAAATCCGGGTAATTTGCGAATAACTCTCTGATGCAAGCACGCTCATAAAAGAGAGCAACACCAATAAAAATGTTAATTTCATAATTCGCAGCAATTTAGTCACACATGGGTATAACCCATGTTTACTTCGATTTTTTTTCATAATTTTGAACTGGTTTAATAAATAAATACTTTTATTATTTAACTACTTTTAAAGCAGTGGAAAGAGCAAGTTTCCGCTGCTTTTTTTTCTGAGTAGTTATAACAGTTTTTTTCTTAATTCATATTATTTAGTTTTTAAGTAACTCCACTATTTGCTTCCTTTTGCTTTTATTGTAAATACCCTTTCCTTATTATTAAATGAATAAGTAACAGGTGCAGCAATACTTAACATTTCCATTACCTCGCTTATGGTTTCCATTTCAATTGTACCGGTGTACCATAAATCGTTTAATGTTTGGTCATCATATTCAATCTTCACATTGTACCAGCGTTCGAGTTTTTTTACAAACTCCGGAAATGGTTCTTTATTAAAAATGAGCTTTCCGTCTTTCCAACAGGTAAGAATATTTGTCTCAACATTTTTTACAGAAATCTCATTTTCGGTCAAAGTTGCATGTTGTCCGGGGCGAAGGGTAACTTCCTTCATTGTTACAGTATTTCTCACAATTACAGTTCCTTCAACCAAAGTAGTTTCAAGACTTTTGGTTTCAGGAAATGATTTTACATTGAAAGAAGTCCCCTTAACTTCAACTTCCTTACCTTTTGCAGAAACAATAAAAGGGTTGCTGTTTTTTGTTACCTCAAAAAATGCTTCTCCCAATAATGTTACTTTTCTGAATTTTCCAAAAACGGTAGGAAATGTAAGTGACGACCCGGAATTTAACCAAACTATAGAACTGTCAGGTAAAACTGTTTTAATGCGAGCACCAAAAGGAGTGGAAATTGTTTGCATCTGTACTGCAAATTCGTTTTTTGAGGTCTTTTGGTAATATACCACCGAACTGATCAACAATGCAACAATCAGGATTGCCGCTATTCTTAAACTATAGGAGAATATTTTGATTTTATTTTGTAAGATTTTACGCTCGTTCAAATAAATCGCATCCTTAACTTTTTTAAACAAAACGCTGTTTGGTTCCGGTAAAGTTTCATGTTCTTCTAAACTTTGATTCCAAAGCGGAAGTATCTCCCCATGAATGCTAATTTCATTTTTCTTATTATTGAAATAGGAAAGAAACTCATTGAACTCGCCCGGAAGTAAGGTAGAATGATAATATTTTCTGAATAAATTTTTCATTTCTGTGTTAATTACTATTAATACACAGCAAAGGAGACCATCCCTAGTGAGAAAAACAAAAATTTATAAAAAGAGATAAAACCAGAGCAGCGACATCAAACCAAGGTTTTGAAGTTTTGCTCTTAAAATGTCTTTCGACTGTGCAATATGATATTCGACGGTTTTTGTTGTTATGCCTAATTTTTCTGCAATTTCTTTGTGCGATAAACCATCTTCGCGACTAAGTTTGAATACTTCTTTCTGTCTATCTGGTAGTTGATTAATAACTTCAGCTATTTTAGTGCTCATTTCCTTGTATTCAATAAGTTGCATTGAGGCAAATTCTTCAGCTACCGCGTTTTTTTGTATTTCCGTCATCAGTTTCTGGTTATTCAACCGCGAACGGAGTTCGTTCAATAAAAGGTTACGGGTAATTGTATAAATGAAAGCATTAAAAGTTTCTTTTGATTTTATATTCTTCCGGTTTTCCCAGATTTTTACGAAAACCTCCTGTAAAATGTCATCTATTCCATTTTCAATCTTCAGAAACGCTTTGGAAAAGTTATATAACCTGGGATAATAATAATTGAATAACTCTTCCAACGCAGAATCATTGTTTTTTGAGAGTTCAGATATTAATACATCCAGATTAAGATTTTTACCCATTTCAAACCAGCATATAAATCAAAATTATAATTTTTAGTAAAACAAAGCCTGGTTTATAAATTTAATCGGTAAGGATTATTTGTTTGAACGTTTACCCTCATTTCAGGAAGCCCGCAAAAACCTGAACGAGTTTAAACTGGGCAACGACGGGATGAACTCCACCATCATCATCCGAGACGCCGCAGGGCGGCAGTTTAAAACAAGTCAGAGCATCTTTTTTACAACAGTATTGCAAACTATTCAGCAGGTACTCGATGAGAAGATTGCTGAACCCGAAGCACAGATTGACTTTGCTTCCTGAAGAAAGGGTACGGCAACGCGGGTCTCTTTTTGGTTGTTAACAAAACCGATTAATATTGGTGATATCAAATAAAAGTTAGTTACATTCGTGTTATAATAATTTGATTATCAGGAGAGACTAAGTCGAGACCTATTGATTTAAGTGTTTTAATAGATATTGATTTTCAGAAGGATATAAAGAAAGTTCGAATTCCATCTGTGGCACCAAATCTGACGGAATGATTGAAAAATCGTTCTGTTTTTGTTTAACAAAAAATTTGAAATATTCAGTAAAATATAGTAAACTCAATTTATTAGCAGTACTTTAAGACAGTTATTCATGCTGTTTTGATTGATATAGTTTAGCAGAATCAATGCCGGGCTGACTCAACAAGGATTAGTGTTGCGTTTTTTTAACAGACTCAAATATTTGTTTTAAATCCTTTCATTTAAAAAGGTCAGACGCTCCCCCTAACACTGATCCGACTTTCATAACAAAATGTAAAGAATTCATAATTGCTTAAAATTATAACCTCATAACTATCAAATAAAACTTAATTTTAACGCAAACAAACAGCTAAGATGAAACTACAGACTAAAGTATTGGTTTTGCTTTCCCTTGTAACCGTAGTCATACTTTTGTTTTTTGTATCATACCAGTTTATCCGGTTCAGGGAGAATAATTTGCTCTATAAAGAGAATCTGAAAAGCCAGGAAATGGTTATTGATAAGGTTTTACAGCTAAATCGTATCAGATTTGAACAGTTGATAAACGACAACTCAGGCTGGGATGAAATGGTTGAATTTGCTCAAAACCCGGACACCAGTTGGGCTGACGAAAATGTGGATTTCTTTGTAAATTCATTTCAGCTTTCGTTTGTTTTGGTTTATAACAAGGGAAAAAATCTTGTTTATCGGTTTGGACATGAAAAATATCTCAGAGAAATTAATTTTATTGACAGTCAATTAATCGATAATTTATTTTTAAAAAACGCTTTTCCACATTTCTTTGTTGTGATCAATGGTGAATTGGTTGAGTTTTTTGGAGCAACAATTGTTCCGGCTGCTGATGCTGATATGCGCAAAACTGAACCACAAGGCTACATTTTCACTGCAAAAAATTGGGATAGCGCGATAATTAATGAACTTGGATTAGCAACAAATTATAATACCGGGTTAATGGTTAATTCGCCAGTTAAGCCTGATGAGCATAGTGAGACACAATCCATTTCTCGGCGCGAATTAAAAGATTATAATGCCAATACTGTTGCTAACCTGATTTTTTACGGGAATGATATGGTTAAAAAAGAAAAGAATTTGTTATTACTGCTTTCTTTTTTGGTTATGTTTTTTGCTGTAGCTTCTGTCTTGGTTTTGATGTACTATTTTCGGAATATAGTGATCCAACCGCTTCGCCAGATTAGTGAATCATTGGGTAAAAAGAATCCTGACTATCTGAAAGCGGGTGGCAATAGCACGCATGAGTTTAAGCAAATAAAAGAATTGATCACTGGATATTTTCAACAGGAAACAGAATTGAAGGCAAATTATGCTGCTTTAAAGGAGTTGAACGCCCAGAAAAGCAAATTATTCTCCGTTGTAGCCGTGAATCTGAAAAATCCGGTAGAAGGTTTGATTTCCCTCTCTGAGTTACTCGAAGATAGCTTAAAAAGATTGGACAACGAAAACACGAAAGAACTGCTTGATATGATTGGTAATCAGGCTAATCAAACTTTGCATTTGCTTGAAACATTGTTTGACTGGTCGAGACTTCAGTCTGATAAAATGAATTACAACCCCGAAGGAACGAACCTGAAAATGGTAATCGATCAGGTTTTGCATGATTTAAAGCTTTCATACACACTAAAAAACATCAGCATTGAGGTTCATTTAGCAGGACAGTTTTTGGTTAACGCCGATTATAAAATGCTTAAAATAATACTGCGAAATCTGATTTCAAATGCAGTGAAGTTCACTTACTCCGGTGGTTGGGTAAAAGTTTCAGTGCAACAGGCAGGTAATTTTGTTCAGATTAATGTAAGTGATAATGGTGTTGGAATCAGTCCGGAAAATTTAAAAAGTCTCTTCAATATTGATGCCAATCAACCTGGAATTGGTACCGACAATGAAAGAGGTACCGGGCTTGGTTTGGTAATCAGTAAAGTTTTTGTCGAGAAACATGGTGGTGCGATTACTGTGGTCAGCAAAGAAGAGCAAGGTTCTGTATTTACATTTACCATACCTCTGGTATAATAAATTATTCTCTGTTTTTTTCGGCTTATCGGTTTAGTCCGCATTATTAGTGAGCAGTATTAATTATCTTTTTGACTTTTCCTGTCCGATTCTTTCTCAAATAAAATGTTTCATTACATTTAAGGCTCATAAAACCATGCTATGATTTTCAAAATAAAACTTCACTGGCAAATTCTTATTGCATTAGTTGCTGCCGTTGCTTTCGGATATTTTGCACCCGATTCGATTCCCTATATTTCTTGGATGGGTGTAGTTTTTCTGCGAGCGCTAAACATGGTTGTAGTCCCATTGATTTTGAGTTCTATCGTTAGCGGTGTTTCCAGTATCGGAGGCGGTTCAAATCTGGGTAGGCTTGGTTTTAAAACCATCACTTTTTATATAGTTACGAGTCTTGTTGCAATTCTTACCGGGTTATTTTTTGTCAATCTTTTTCAACCCGGAACCGGAGCTAACCTTGGTAATGCAGCCACTGTTTTCACGGCGGATGTTAGTAATTCAGCGTCGGATATTCTCATCCGGGTTATTCCTGAAAACGTGATTGATGCCATGGCCAGGGGACAGATTTTGCCTGTTATCTTTTTTGCCATCCTGTTTGGCTTTTTTATCACACAAATCCAAACTGAAAAGCAGCAATTACTGACTCGCTTTTTCGATGCATTTTTTGAAGTGATGATGAAAATCACCACGTTTGTAATACAGTTTACACCGCTTGGCGTTTTTGCCATTGTTGCCAAAGAAGTGGCAAAAAATGCCGGCTCGCTGGGAAATATTGCAGGTAGCTTAAGCATTTATATGCTCACGGTTTTCATTGCCTTAATTGTACATGCTGCAATTGTTTTACCCTCGCTTGTAAAATTTTTGGGAAAGGCAAACCCATATCAACACTTTCGCAACATGGCCACGCCGCTACTTACCGCTTTTTCTACTTCATCGTCAAATGCGGCGCTTCCGCTGTCGATGGTGGCTGTTGAAGAGAAAGATGGTGTTTCGGGCAAAATCACAAGCTTTACACTGCCTCTTGGCGCTACCATTAATATGAATGGAACAGCTTTGTATGAATGTGTTGCCGTTATTTTTGTCGCCCAGGCTTATGGAATTGATTTGACATTAGGACAACAGGCCATAGTTGTTTTAACAGCGCTTCTGGCAGCCATCGGTTCGGCAGGTATTCCAATGGCCGGACTTGTAATGATGACCATTGTATTAACTGCGGTGAATCTTCCGCTCGAAGGTGTTGGCCTGATTCTGGCTGTAGATCGTATTCTCGATATGTCGCGAACCACGGTAAATGTGTGGGGCGATACCTGTGCAGCGGTTATCATTGCCAAATCGGAAGGCGAAACGTTGAACGTGTAAAATAAAAATCGCCCGATCTCATATTTTTCAATAGTTTAAATTGAAAATTCAGGCCCGGCGGTTTCTTATATTTTGAGCTGGTTAAGCCTCTTTATTCAGCAAACCTATTTTGCCAAACATCCAGAAAACAAGCGATAAAACAACGCCCACAATAGCTGCAAGTGCCATTCCTTTAAGTTGCACAGTGCCAATATTAATGCTTGCACCGCTAACACCAGCAACAAAAGTTACAGCACCCAACACCATATTACTATTCTTGCTGAAATCAACTTTCTGCTCAACATACATCCGGAACCCCTGCACAGCAATAACTCCATATAAAAGAACTGTGATTCCGCCCATTACCGCAGTGGGTATGGTTGAAATTGCTGCCGAAACTTTTCCGATAAGAGAAAACGCAATGGCCAGAATAGCTGCTCCACGGATAATCCACACCGAGTAAACACGGGTAATAGCCATTACACCAATGTTTTCGCCATAAGTTGTGTTGGGTGGCGAACCGGCAACTCCCGAAAGTACATTGCTGATACCATCGCCTAACAACGATTTGTGTAAACCTGGTTTTGCCATCAAATCTTCGCCTGCAATTTTACCGGTCACAATCAGGTGACTGATGTGCTCGGCCAAAACCACGATACACGCCGGGGCAATAATCGCAATGGCATTGGGATCCCAAACCGGAGCCTGAAAATGCGGAAGTCCGAACCAAGGAGCATTGGCAATGGCGGCTGTGTCAACCATTCCCATGGCCAGTGCCAGCAGGTAACCTGCAATTACAGAAATTAAAATGGGTATCACCTGCATAAAACCCTTGAACATTACAGTTCCGAAAATTCCGACCAAAAGCGTAAACATAGATACAATCAGCGTGTTGGTAGAAACTTCGAAAGGAGCTACTGTTGACCCCACGTTGGTGGGCCACGGAGCAAGCCCGGCCTGTTGTGCAGCCACCGGAGCAAGTTCGAGCCCGATAATGGCAACCACTGCACCCATCACGGCTGGCGGCATCACCACATCAATCCATTTTATGCCCCATTGTTTTACCACAAAAGAGATCAAAATAAAGAACAACCCAAAAAAGATAAACCCGATCTGTGCATGTTGAAATCCTCCATACGAACTGATGATCAGCAGCGACGGTGCAATGAATGCAAAGCTCGAACCAAGATAGGCAGGAATACCGCCTTTGGTTACCCAGGTGTAAATAAGTGTGCCGATACCATTCATAAACAGCGCAATTGCCGGATCGACACCCAATAAAATGGGTACCAGAATGGTTGCACCAAACATGGCTGTAAGGTGCTGGATACTCAGTGGTAAGCTCTCGAGAATGGGAAGTTTCTCATGAATTCCAATAATTCTTCGTGTCATTTTCTTTGATAGTTTTTTTTCGTTATTGACTTAGCAGGAATAGTTTTTATGATTAAAACCGTACCAAAATACCTATACTTTTGGTTTGTGCTGAAGTTGGGAATTGATGAGTTATTAAAAGATACTAACAAATAAATGGAATATTAAACAGAAAAATCTGCGGTGAAAAAGTAACTTGCAGTAATTATAACTTATTGATTTTGTATGTTGTAGTGGTTTTTTCGGAAGTAATTAGTTTCAGAAAATAAAATCCGGTTGAAAATTCATTCAGGTTAATTGTAAAGCTGTTTCCAAAGTTGCCCGAATCTGAAATAAGTATTCTGCCGCTCAGGTCGGTTACCCAAAAAGCTTCAACAGTTGTTGCCTGGCTTTCAATTTTAATTTTGGAATGGGTTGGATTAGGATAAACCAGCAGGCTGTTTGCCAGCGTTTTTGATGAAATCCCTGTCATAATATCAGCAGCAGCCACCCAGTTTTCAGCCAGGCTGTTGTCTGATTTCAAATCAGCCAATTGCAGAAAAAAACCTGTTCCATCGGCTTGTTCCGGCCAGGGTATTGAGTCGGAATATCTTACCGAATCAATTACATTCCCAAAAGCATCGGCCAATACAATTTTTTCCGAATTGTTTGAAAGTTCGCGCGTGTACTCACCAAAGGGGGCAATACCATAATGTCCGGTGAATTTTGAAGAATTTCCGGCAAGCAACAGTCGTTTGCCAGCGCCCAATGTTGAATTGGCCGGAAACTGATAGCCAATTCCCAGTTCACGCATATAAATTCCCGACAGATTTACAGTTTGTGTTCCTGTGTTGGTGATTTCTATAAACTCATAATCGGAGCTTTCGAGGTCTTTTGCAACTCCCGGATGATAATTAATCTTCGAAATCACAAGCGAAGGAAGCGGAGGGTTTGTACAGGCCGAATAGCCACCCAACATCGAGTTCAGCCAGTTGATCCGGAGCTGGATCCACGATTTCATGTTTTCGATTTCGCGTGCGTGGTCGGGAATGGTTCCCCAGCGTGCATTTTCACGCACTTTTGCTTCCGAAATCAGACTCACATACTCATCCATTCTTTTTATGATTTCTGAATAATTCAACGAACCTCCGGTTATATTCAGTTCTTTCCAGCGTTTAATCAGGTAGCACTTGAAAGTTGAATTGTTGTAAAGATCCTTCCAGAATTTTGAGCCTGAATTACCGGTGGAAAACTGCCAAACATCGGTGTGACTTCTGTCGTATCCCCAGTGAAACAGATCGTTTCCGTAAGTTAAATCATAATCCCAGATCGGACCGGCACGCAATTTTCCGTTCCTGTCCTTATGAAAATAAGTGCTGTATTGGTACGAGTCGGCATTGGAAGTCAGCTCGCTGAGGAGTATAAAATCGACAAACGAGGGAATATCGATGACGGATGGAAACCCGTTGATAACGGATGTATTTTGGGCAGTTGCTGTTTTTTGCAGATTATTAAACTGCGACTGGATATAACTGTTTTGTTGCGATGTAATTTCGTTCTGGTCGGGGTCTTCGTGGATATACTTAGTCGAGCCATTATACGATTGCATGGTCCACGCCACAGGATCGCCACCGGTTGTTTTATCGGCTTTGGTAACATATCCTCCGGTTAACAGTACTCCTGAATTGTCTGTATTTTCAATTTTTACAATATCGGTGCGGTTTTTATCAATTTTCAGTTTTTCCATAAAAATGTAAATGCCCTTGTATTCGCCGTTAATCACCACTTCGCAAAACACGCCGCGTGCCGCGTAATTTCCAATGCTGCGCATTAAATAATACGACAGGTAATTTCTGATAAGCGATGGGTCGAAAGCGATTGAATTTAAAACCCAGTCGTGTTCTTTGGGCATTCCCAAAATTGCGACATTGTTTTTTGTGACTTTGTCATTCAAAAAAGTGGTAAGACCATACGGTTTTTTTGGTAGTGTTTGCGAAGATGAACCCCTGATTTCGATACCGATGCGGCCTGAATAATTCAGAAAGGCAGTATTTGATTGGTCTGAAATAAAATTTCTTCCTCCATCGGGGCGCAGAATTATCTTCATTACAGCGCCAACTTTAGGTTCATCGGGGATGTAGGTGGGCTGACCGGTAGCCAGATTTATATCGGTATTAATTACCACAATTGGCAAATTACTGTCGGTAAGTGTTTGCGCCCTGATACCCGGAGCGACAGAAAGCAGCAAAATCAGAAATAGTGATTTTTTCATTTTTTTTTGAATTGTTTCATCTGCTGTTGCAACGATGGGTTTCGGGTTTTTCTTTTTAACAGTTTCCTTACGGGTAATCAGCATCGGAGCGGCAACCCCGATTCCCAGCGAAATCAGTATAAAAGTTGCTTTTACCCCAAAATTCACTGTATTAATCAGATTATCGATGTATAAATTATTGTCGGTGATGTTAGAGAGCGACATGATACCAAGCATCATTTTGTAGATAAAAAAACCCGGAACGAGCGGAATTACCGAGGGAATGTAAAAAACCAGCGGCGGACTGTTTTTGAAGTGTGCCATGCGGATACTTAAAATGCCAATCATAATGGCCGCCAGAAACGACGCAAAAACAATCCCTGTTCCGAAATGCATGGTGCCAAATTTTACCAGGCCGCCCGCTGCACCCAAAATAAAGATGGGTGAAATTGTACGTTGCGGAACATTAAAAAGAATTCCGAAACCTGCGGCGGCCACGCCGGCGGCAACACTTTTTATGATAATTTCAATAATTTCCATACTCAAAGATTAAATAAAAACCTGGCAGTAAAAACACCCATCGCAATTGCAAAAGCAATTATCAATCCGTTGAATAAACGCACAATACCATTCTGGATATTGCCATCCATCATATCTGTTACCGCATTTATCATGGGTACTCCGGGTACAAGGAAGAGAACTGAAGTGGAAAAAGCTGCATCATAATTACTTCCAATGGCAAAAAATTCAGCTGAACCAGCAATTAATGAGGCTGTTAACGAGGCGAAATATATACTGATGTAAGGATTGAATTTTTGATATACTGCAGTTTGTCTCACAAATAAACCTGCAAGAGTGGCCGAAAAAGCTACCAGCATATCTAATAAACCTCCACCAAAAATGCGACAAAATGCTGCTCCTGCAAGGCCAACAACCGTTAAAACCACCCAACGCGGGTAGTGTGGCAGTTTTTTTAAACGCCTCAATTCAATCTCTATCTGTTCAATTGTCCAGTTTTCTTCAAGCACGTGCCAGCTCATCCGGCTGATCCCGCTCACAATTTTAAAGTTCACACCGTGTGGCGATGTTCGTTTCAACCGGCTCACAAGGTGTTCCTGTTCGTCATCGACCACTGTAACCATCAACGCCCGCTGGGTAATCAGCAGTTCTATTTTAAAGCCAAGTCCGTTGGCAAGCCTTTCGAGCGTCAGCCTTGTCCGGTGCGTACTTGCACCCGAACTCATCAGCGCTGCACCTACGTCTAACAGTGCATTGCCAAACCGAAGCGCCAAAACTGTATCAAATTTTGTTTTCAATCCTATAAATTAATTAAGCTGCAAAAATAGGTCAATTTATGGTTACAGTTGCCTGACAACAGAATTTCAACATGGTTTTAACCTGAAGTTAATTGTTTAGAAAACCTTGAAAGGCAAAATTGGCAGGCGCTCCAGCCATTTGTTTTCCGTCGGGCAGCAAGTCCCAACGCAACTCGCCGATGCCGGCCACGATTGGTTTCTGTTTCATATTTTTCGGTTAAAGATGCAAAAAAGAATCGTATACAAGATTAAACCCCTTCGGGGCTGAGGTTTGCAGGCGTTGCTTTTCCCCCGGTATAGCAAGCTCACCGGGGGTTATTCACATCAAGTCCATTCATAACTTTTACGGAATGCGTTCATTTGTTAAATTGCGGGGAAATATCCCGGAGGGATAAACTGTGAATAACATCCGGTGCAACCGGAGGAAACGAAGTGAACAGTGAAACACAGCCCCAAAGGGGTTGAATTAATTATAAAAACAAAATCGTACAACTATGTCAAGTTATCGCCAAATCTTATATCACATCGTTTTTCGTACAAAAAACAGTGAAAAATCTTTACCTCTTGATAAAAGTGAAGAACTGTACAAATACATCTGGGGTATCATAAAAAACAAAAACGGATTCCTTTACCGTATTAACGGAATGGAAGAACATATTCATAGCCTGTCTGATTTGCATCCATCAATTGCTTTAGCCATTTATATCAGAGATATAAAAACAGCTTCGTCTGTCTGGCTAAAACAAATTGGGAATTTCCCTGATTTCAAAGGGTGGGCGGAAGGATATGCGGGATTAACCTATTCATGGAAGGATAAAGATATCATTATCAATTACATAAAAAACCAAAAAGAACATCATAAAAATCTGTCGTTTGAAGATGAACTTCGGGCTTTGCTAAAAGAACATGGAATAGAATGGGATGAGAAGTACATCTTTTGACTATCATGGAAATCCCTCTGTGGTATTTTGCTTCGCGTCACCCAATTGAAGCGATTAAATTCAGAATGGGCCAATCAATAATGATTTGACTGAAATTGTGATGTGAAACACTATTACTCTTTCAGAAAAAATACAACGGCAGCAATCAATCCGGCAGTTACCACAATCCAGCGCAGAATGCCGGGTTGTACACGGTTGGCCAGTTTTCCGCCCAACCAGCCGCCCATTAGCGAACCAAAAATCATAATAGCTGCAATTCTCCAATCCACTTTGCCCGAAAAGGCAAAATAAATGGCAGCCGCAAGGTTTATCACAAAACCCAGCGCTTGTTTCAGAAAGTTGAGGCGGGTCATGTTTTCGTCGGTTACAAGGCCCAGAATAGCCATCAGAATCACACCCAGTCCTGCGCCAAAATAGCCGCCATAAATGGCTGCTAAGAAAACTGCGCCCATCATAAAAGCAGGGTTGTGGTGTTCGGTAGGGGTATGGCCAATCCGTCGTGTTACCCAGTTCTTAACCTGAACCTGAGCAGCAAGCAGCAATGTCGCCATCAGTATGAGCCATGGAATTATACTTCGAAAAGCGTCTTCACTTGTATTCAGAATAAGTAATCCTCCGGCAACACCGCCAATTATTGCAACGGGCAACAGTTTCATCAACCGGCTGTACTGCGACCTGAATGAATTTCGCTGCGCCCACATTCCACCAATGGTGCCGGGAACCAAGGCAACAGTATTAGTAACATTGGCTACTACCGGCGAAACTCCAAGCGCCAGCAATACCGGAAAACTTACCAAAGTTCCGCCACCGGCCATGGCGTTGATAAATCCTGCGGTTACCGCAGCCAGAAAAATAAGTATTTCGTTGAATAACGACATTCAGATAATTTTGGGTCGTAAAGATGGGGAAAGCAATACAAATTGCCAACAAACAAAAAAGTTGGCAACAAAAAGTTTTGCAAACTTCAGAATTAATGACTGAAAACGCTAAATTTGAAATATTCTTAACCAATTAAAAATCAGTTTATGAAACGTGTACTTCAATTTCTGGGAATTTTGGTTGTTTCGCTTGTGTTGATTTACATACTTGGTCCAAAACCAGCCAGACCCTTGTTAAACAATAATTTACCTGCAGTAGTGGATAATATTGAAATGGCTGAAACTTATGTCATCAGTAACGACTCGGGCCTGACCATCAAACCCGATAATCAGTCGCGCATTATTTGGGCAAACGATTCGGCTAAGGAAAAAACGCCGTATGTTTTGCTTTACCTGCACGGATTTTCAGCTTCGTGGTACGAAGGATATCCGGCAAATGTTGAGTTTGCAAAACATTTTGGGATGAATGCTTATTTTCCGCGACTTGCGTCGCACGGAATTGTAACTGAGGATGCCTTGATTGACATGACCCCTGACCGGC
>DYSZ01000238.1 GCA_020726265.1 Draconibacterium orientale | reverse complement strand
AATAGAATACCGAAACGCACTGGCAGTAAAACCCAACGAAACTTACCCACAGCAACGGATTGACGAAATAGGGAAAACATTGGCAGCGCTTGAACAGGCGAAGAAAGAGCAGGAGTTACTCAACCGCAATTATGCCAATCTTATTCAGCAGGCCGATAGGTTTTTTACAACAAAAGTGTACGCCGATGCAAAAGAGAAATACAATGCTGCACTTCTTTTAAAACCTGAAGAGAATTATCCAAAGGAAAAGATTGCTGAAATCGAAAAAATCCTTGAGCAACAGGCCATCGAAGAAAAATACAGGGCGATAATTGTGGCTGCTGACGGGTTTTTTAAAACAGAAAATTACCTGCAGGCAAAAGACAAGTACAACGAAGCGCTGGTTGTGAAAGCCGAAGAACAATATCCGAAAGCACAGATTGCCAAAATAGAGGATATTCTTGACAAGGAACAAAAACGGATTCTTGCTGATAAACAAGCTGACGAAGATTTGCAGCGCCGGCGCGAGGCCATTGCACTACTCAATCAGGATGTTGAAGCGCGCGGTGTGGCAAACGATTCAGAACTCAATAGTTTATACGATGGTTACATCAAACAGGCCGATTCGTATTTCGATGTGAAAGATTACATCGTTTCACGCGGATGGTATTACAAAGCCTGGGATGTTAAACCCGAGGAAGTGTACCCAAAACAGCGGATCGATGAAATCAACCAGTTATTAGGCGGGTTGCTCAACAATCAGCTTGACCGCGACTACCAGCGATTTGTCGATTTGGCCGATTCTACTTTCCGCGAAAACCAGTATGCCGTGGCCCGCGGATGGTACAACCGGGCTTTGGGTGTGAAGGGCAACGAAAAATACCCGAAAGACCAGTTAAAAGAAATCGAAACAAAAATTGCCGAACGAATGGCTGGCCAGTCGGGACAACAGTTTGAAAACCATAAACAAAAAGCTGAAAAGGCTTTTGAAACAAAAAATTACAGCGTGGCTCGTTTCTGGTACAAAAAAGCGCATGAACTGCGGCCCGAAGATGCCGATGTCAAAAAGCGGCTTGCCGAAATTAACGAAGCAATGAAATAAAACATTTTTATACACATGCGCTTGCAATGTTGGTTTGATATGATTTAGAATCTATCACGTGAATTAAGTATAAATCAGGGAGGGTCGGCATTACACCGACCCTCCCTGATTAGAAGCCGATCTGTCATTCAACCCAAATTGCATTGGCGAAAAGGATTTTCCGAAAGAAATCCTTATTCTTCAAAGTGTTTTTGAATCATTTTCAGCAGATCAATTCCAATATGTTCTGAATAAACTCTCACGATATCGGTTACAATTCCATCAAGAATGATGGCGCCGCGCACTGCATCAAATAACGGCGTGTTCAAATTATTGCGGATTTTGGCGATTACCTCGTTGTATTCATCGTTGTTCATCAGTCGTGGCAGCACCAAATAACCGGTTTTGCTTTGCATATGATCGATATAAAGGCTGTCGCCGATTTTGTCGAGCGCAAAACACTTGTTGGTTTTAATCACGGCGTTTTCTTTTAAATGAATTTTGCGCGCAAACTCAACGCCCTGTTCCATAAAACATTGCTGCAGTTTTTCAATTTTCTGGTAATCAGGAAAATGTTTGATTCTGATAGCCGGGTAATGTTCGTCACCGAAATTCAGGACAGAAACTGCGATGTTCAGACTTTGCATACAACTCATATCAATGAGTCTGGCAAAGCGCAAAGCCTCCTCAAGCGTGTAATATTGCGTTGTAAACAAAAACAGCGAGTTGGGTTTTGTGGGCATGTTAAATGGCGCAATTCCGTAATAATCGGAGTAAGGTTTGTTGGCTTCAACAACCACGGTATGTTCAGTAATGTGGGTTGTTACCGGAACAATCGATTCTTCTTTAATGATTGAACCGCAAACATGGAAAAGTTGATCGGATTTCATAACGGTAATTTTTTGGTTTATCTGACTTTTTTTTTGAATCGGATTTCTGTTGAATTATACTTCTCAACTATTTCCAGGGTTACTTTTCATAGTACTTAATTTAGCAGTTTTTATGATTAGTTTTTTTGTTTAAGAAAGCCGAAAAATAAAGTGTTCCAATGCGGTTTTTATTGCAAAATGGTTAATATTACGAAGCTAAACCAACAGGATTTTCGAAATTCAAATTAAACAGTAATATAAATACTCTGTAACATGAAAAAACTGACACTTTTCTTTGCATTTATCTATGCAGGATTTGCACTTTTTGCGCAACCCGAAACCGAAAAAGGACTTGCTGCTATTACCACCGAAGCGGTAAAAGGACAGCTTAATTTTCTGGCCTCCGACTGGATGGAAGGCCGTGCCGTGGGAACCCGCGGCGAATACATGGCTGCCGATTACATTGCTTCCATGTTTCAGGTATATGGTATCCAGCCTTTTGGCGACGATGCTGCTCTCTTATTTTCAGGACGCAGACGGATGATGCCGGAAAATATAGGCCCGCAACCTAAAACCTATTTTCAGAGTTTCAGCCTGATTCAGTATGAACCGGGTGAAGAGCATACTTTTTCGGTTATTGCGGGAAGTGCAGGCAGCGAAAGCGCCATCGATTTTGGATACAAAACCGACTTTTTTGTACGCACCGGAACCGTTGGCCAATCGGCAAAAGCACAACTTGTTTTTGTAGGTTATGGTTTCGAAGATACTGAAAAAGGATACAGCGACCTTGCTAAAATTAACCTGAAAGGGAAAATTGCCGTGGTGCTCACAGGTTTCCCGGGGCACCGCGACACATCCTCCGTGGCATACAAAAAATTTGTTCAGGATACCCCTTATGCCCGTTATTTGGTTGACCGAAACAAAGCCGAAAAGCTTGAAAAAGCAGGGGCAATTGCAATTATCCAGGTAAACCCCAATGCCGACCCGATGACAGGCTGGTCGCAAAACCAGATATACCAGGCCAGGACCAACTACTACGAAGCTGACAAACCGCTTGCTGACTATTACGATATTTCAATGTCGTTGCCATCAGATTCACTGACCGGTAACCTTCCGGTGTTTACTGTGACTACCCGTCTGGCGAACGAATTGATAAAAGGCACTGGGCTTCATTTTGCTGAATTCGAAAAAACAGTTGCACTGTCCATGCTGCCGGCTTCGCGCGAACTGACAGGAAAAATGGTGGCTTTTCACACCTCAGTAAATTCGGGAGTGGTAAAAGTCCGCAATGTGGTGGGTTATATTGAAGGCGAAAAGAAGAATGAATTTATTGTGGTGGGTGGACATTACGACCACCTTGGAAAATACGACGGTTACATCTGGAACGGCGCCGACGATAACGGCTCGGGAACAGTGGGCGTGATGACCATTGCCAAAGCATTTGCCGCAACAGGTAAAAAACCCGAAAAATCGGTGATTTTTGCTGCCTGGACAGGAGAGGAAAAAGGATTGTTTGGCTCGAAATATTTTGTGCAGCAAGCCATGAAGAAAAAGATGAACATTGTGCTGAACCTGAATTACGACATGATTGCCCGCGACGAAACCGGTGATACATTGAAAAATATGGCCGATTTGAGCTACACAAAAGCCTGCCCGGGCATTGAAGAACTCACCAAAAAGAATGTGGCTGATTATAAAATTAACCTGAATATGACCTACAGCGCTTCTGAACGCCCAAGTGGCGGCAGCGATCACGCACCTTTTGCCGCTGAAGGCATCCCGATTTTCTATTTTATGGCAGCCATGCACCCCGACTATCACCAGCCATCCGACGAACTCAGCAAAGTCAACTGGGAGAAAATGACAAACATTATCCGCATCGGATTTCTGAATACCTGGGAATTTGCCAACAGCAACCAGTACCTGGAGAAAAAATAGATTTGTGATGAACCCACGGCTTTTAGCCTGGGCAACCTGGGAACAGCGTGAAAACTGTTTCCGGGTTTTGTTTCTTATAAC
>DYSZ01000237.1 GCA_020726265.1 Draconibacterium orientale | reverse complement strand
CGACCTCTCAGACCCAGCTGGTGTGACTGTCGATAACATTGCGTTGCGCGGAAGTTCGGGTACCATTTTCACCCAAACCGACATGAAACACAGCACCAAGATGTACAACGACCTCAACCCCGGGCTTTTCATCCTTCAGTTTGGAGGAAACGTGATGCCTTATACAAAAGATTTGAAAGCGGCGGATAACTACGGTCGCTGGTTTGCAAGTCAGATTAAACGGATTAAACAATCGTGCCCAGATGCAGCTGTAATTGTGATTGGCCCGAGCGACATGTCAACGAAAATTAAAGACAAATACGAAACTTACGAGTTTTTACCTGCCGTGGTTGAGGCATTAAAAAAAGCTGCCCTGTCAACCGGCAGTGCTTACTGGGACATGTACTCAGCTATGGGAGGTAGCAACAGTATGCCAAGCTGGGTAAATGCCAATCCACAACTGGCCGGACCTGATTATGTGCATTTTACCCCGAAAGGTTCAGCATTGATTTCGAATATGTTTTACAATGCACTGATTCTTGAATACAACAATTATTTGAATACTGGCAAATGAAAGGCCTAAAAAAAGTTATGGGTTACGGGTTACGGGTTCTGCAATCTTGCTTTGCACCTCCAACTTCATACTTCCAGCTTCATTCTTTTTACTTCGGGCTCCGGACTTCTGTCTTCGGACTTTTTATTTTACTATTCCCTCAATGCCTTTCAGCACAAACCAACCCGTATTTGTATCAGGTAAATCAATACAATTTTGTACGAAACGACTTAAATCAATTGCACAATTTTGGCCACGACAACTATTCGCAAAAATTCCTGCAAAAACTTGAAAAGATTGTCAGTACCGGGGAAGGAAGGATTAACGTAGTGCAGATTGGCGGTTCGCACATTCAGGCGGGCATGTTTTCGGGGCAAATCCGCACTCGGTTACAACAAATGAATGGCGAAATGAATGCCGGCCTGGGTTTTATGTTTCCATACCGCATGTCGCGAACCAACACCCCGTTTGGGTATTATATCAGATATACCGGCGACTGGCAAACCTGCCGCAATGTCGAAACCCGCAAAGCCTGCACCCTTGGTGTTGGCGGAATTGCTGCAACCACTTCGTCGGGAAAAGCTGAACTTACTATTTTGTTAGAAAAGGAAAATACACTCGATTACAGGTACAACAGGGTTAAGATTTTTTATCAGGCTTCCGATTCGGTTTACACGATTTCAGCAGATTCGGCATTGGTTAAAAACATGGTTAGAACTGCTGATTGCACCGAATTTGAACTGAACAGCCGCGTTGACAGTTTAAATATTACAATTCAGAAAAACGTAGGGAAAGAGGGGAGTTTTACCTTGTTAGGAATAACCACGGAGAGTGCGCCAAACGGATTTTTGTATCACAGTATCGGGGTGAATGGCGCACACGTTCCGGCATTTTTGCGTTGCGATTTGTTTGAACAACAGCTTGCAATTCTGAAACCCGACCTTGTAGTTCTTGGACTGGGCATCAATGATGCCTACGGACGTAAATTTTCTCAGGCCGAATTTGAAGCCAATTATGGCGGGCTGATTGCAAAAATAAGACGAGCTGCTCCCGAAACAGCCATCATTTTCACCACCAACAACGATAGCTACCTTTACCGCCGATATGTAAATAAAAACGGAGCCAAAGTGGAAGAGAGCATGATGAAGCTGGCACTGAAACACGTTGCCGGGGTTTGGAACATGTACGAAGTAATGGGCGGAATGAATTCGGTAGTTTTGTGGGAAAAAAACAATCTGGCGCAGCGCGACAAGGTACATTTTACCCGCGAAGGATATCTGCTTTTAGGAGACCTGTTTTTCAACGCGCTGATGCAGAGTTTTGAAGATTACCTGAGAAATAAAAGCAAACAAACTGTCAACCGTCATTTCGAAGGAAGCATGACTGAGAAATCTGTTGTAAACGAACGGATTTCTCCTTCCCGACAAATCGGGACAAGCAGTACCTCATCGAAATGACAGCAAAAAAAAATGAAAATTGAACTTAATTCAAATCGATATAATTGAAGCGCTGAAAAGCATTTTTCTGTACAATCCGAAAGCACCGCTGATTTTTACGCGGTTCTTTTTCTGGGCGTTTTTTGCTTTTGTTTTGTTAGGTTACTCATTGGTTTACAAGAACAAAAACCGCAGTATCCGCGCAGGTTACCTGTTTGTGCTGAGTGTTTTCTTTTACTACAAATCGAGCGGTTTTTTCTTTTTCCTCATGTTGTTCAGCATTGTGCTCGACTACTTTGTCGGAAAGTGGATTTATCATTCGCAAAACCAAACACACCGGAAATTTTTACTGGCAATGTCGGTCATTATCAACATGTCGGTGCTGGCCTATTTTAAATACTCCTACTTTTTTATCGACAGCATCAATACACTTTTCGATACCCATTTTGTTGTGGTGAATCATTTGGCGCAAGCCGCCAACAGTGTGGCGGGTACGCATTTCGACATCGACAGGATTTTGCTACCGGTAGGTATTTCATTTTATACTTTCCAGACCATCAGCTACTCGGTTGATGTGTATCGACGCGATACAGAACCTGTGAAAAACCTGATAGATTATGGGTTTTTTGTCTCGTTTTTTCCTCAATTGGTAGCCGGACCAATCATGCGTGCTTCGGGATTTATCAAACAGATTTACACCGATTTTAGTGTTTCTAAAGTAGAATTTGGCTGGGCTATTTTTATGATTCTGAAAGGATTGATAAAAAAGATTTTTATCGGCGATTATATTGCGGTGAATTTTGTTGACAGGATTTTTTCCGCGCCACTCACCTACACCGGGTTCGAAAACCTGATGGCGCTGTTTGGCTACTCATTGCAGGTTTATGTCGATTTTTCGGGTTACACCGACATTGCCATTGGTGTGGCGCTTTTGATGGGTTTCCGCTTGCCGCAAAACTTTAATTCGCCATACAAAGCCAAAAATGTAAGCGACTTCTGGCGGCGCTGGCACATGTCGCTTTCGTCGTGGTTAAAAGATTATTTATACATCCCCATTGGTGGTAACCGAAGCGGTTCGGTTTTCAGTTATGTCAGTCTTGTGATTCTTCTTGCCATTGTAGTTTTACTGGTTGGTAATTTTATACTGATTCCGGTTTTTGCAGTGGTTATTTTGTCGTTTGCCATTCTCATGCGGTTTTTCCCCGGGTTTAAACGCAATGTGGATACGAACATCAACCTGATGCTCACCATGCTTTTGGGCGGATTGTGGCATGGGGCCTCGCTCAATTTTATCATTTGGGGAGGATTAAATGGAATCGGACTTGTAATTTATAAATTCTGGCGGAAAATCAGTCCATGGGAAGCCTACAACAATTGGGCAGCAACCATCTGGAAAATTGCAGTCACATTTACTTTTATCACATTTACCCGTATTTTTTTCAGGGCCGAATCAATGGCAATTGTAAAAGATATGTTGCATCAGATTGGCTCAGCATTCAAAATATCAGTAATACCTGAAGTTTTGGTGGCATACAAATGGGTTTTTCTTATCATGCTTTTGGGGTTTATCACCCACTGGCTCAGCTACAAATTCAAACAAAAAATCGAGGATTGGTTTGTCGCCACACCAATCTGGGTCAAGGCAATAATTGCAACTGTGGTGGTCGTTTTGGTTTACCAAAGTATTTCGTCGGATATGCAGGCGTTTATTTACTTTCAGTTTTAGGGGAAGAAAGTCGGAAGCCAGAAGACGTTTGGTGCGGTGGATTTCAGTCCGGTGGTCAGAACAGTGAATTACCGGAAGTCGCCGGAAATGAAATGGAAGTACACACAAATCATGTTCAACGCTTATTTGTTTCCACAATCATGTTCACATTAGCTTTTGTCTCCTCAAACAAAGAAAAATCATTTTAATGTTTAAATTTGGAGCACAAAAAGAAAAAACAGAAAAATATTTACAGTTGTTATTGATATTACAATG
>DYSZ01000056.1:4220-18790 GCA_020726265.1 Draconibacterium orientale | reverse complement strand
ACGCTGAATACCAAGCCAATTTTCTTTCTGGCAATGACATGTTCTCGGTAAAACTGGAACCAAGGAAGGGCGGTCCGACATGGAGCAGTACGCCCTACCTGCTTGATGGCAAAAAAGCTGAATTTGCCTTGGCAGGTAGTCTTGCCATGTTGTTTATCGACCTCCCTGCGCTCGAAAGCATTTTGACATTGATTAGTAACAAAATAAAAGACAAACAAAAGCTGGAACAAATAGCACTGAAAACGGGATTAATTGAGCAAAAATTTGCATCCCTCACATGGCCATCAGAAATTCCGGCAGCATATCGCCCCGATTGTATAATTATTGATATTGAACGAATTGAATCAACCATCGATGGAATTACAACGGAGTATTTTCTCACGGTTTTGATGAGCGATGAGTTGAAACAATCGGTAAAAAGGCTTCGCAGCCATTACGAAGACAATGGGCACTACATTGTTTTTTCTGATAAATCTGCATTGACCTCACAGTTTGGCCACCTCGATGATCTTGACAACTGTTGCCAGGATAATGATAAGCTTGTCATTTCGTTTCAAATACCTTAATTTGTTAAGATGAGCACTAATAAATATTTAATTGTCATTGCATTATCACTCATTCTTTTGCCTGATGTAATTCTGGCAAATCGTGGTAAGATCAAGATTCTCGAAAAACTTAACACCGAAAAAGCCCCACGTGACAAAATGAAATCAGAGGTGGCAGACAAGTGGATCAGGCACAATCAGATGGTTGATCTGGTGGAAGCTGGTTATTTATCCCGAATTCAGTATCTTGCTTTCAAAATAGGTAACAATCAGAATCTTGAAATTGACCAGAACGCCGCCAATACAATGAAAAATTTTATTCTTTCGGCATCCTTTCATTGTATTCCTGATGAACTCCCTGATGGGGTTGAAAGTGAAGACAATCAGGGGATAAAGGCATCTTATTACTTTGTTTTCCACTTTGAGCTCAGCGATCCGCATACAAACGAGATCATCAGCGTGTATAAAGTTGATGCAAAATTTACCTCTGCCACCCGCTTAACTGCTGATGAACAAGCCGAACTTGCTTTAAAACTGTTGGATGATCCAAAAATGCCGAACATCGACCAGATTGAAAGCGATATCAGAAGCAAGGCAGATTACACTTCGGCAAAAATAAATTATAACCAACCCGGCCAGGTGGCCAATGGCGATAACAAAGGAATGATTACCGTATCGGGTATCCGGAACGACGTGATTGGCGAAGCAAAAAACAACCCCATATCAAGGTTTGAACTTCGCTGCGAAAAGGGGAAATTCACCAAAACCAATTCTAAAAAAATCAGGTTCGAAGGAAATGAATATTTCCACAACGGCCCAAACAAAATCAGTTTCGAATACGAGACCTACAGATGCAGCGATTACGATGAGGATAAAAACCACGATAAGTTTACCTTGGTACAAATTTCACAGCTGGCAGGAGCTATCGATGAAAAAATTGTTCAGGAACAGGAAATCAACTTCACCTGCGGCGGTTACGATGTGTACGCTCATTATTATGCCGAAGGTTTTGCCGAGGTTGAAGTAGTTTGGCGAAACGTTCAAATTGTTATACCGAATGACGAATCGGAGATTCCAGTGCTTGATGCCGACGGTGATTATGAAGGCGATAACATTCCAGTTCCGTATGCAGTGAAAATCCCGGGCTATGGCAAAGAAATTTATTACAGCTGGACTGAAGACGAATATGAAATCCCTGAAGAGATAAAAATAAAATCGCTCATTGACAATTCTGTTTGCTGGATTGACAAAACTGAAGACGGGTTAAACTCTTGCTCAATTGAGAAAATTCCAGGAGGAGAAATTCAACTCATCCTTCAATTCGATTTATATATTGGAGAAGACGTTGGCCAGGGTGAACAAATTACAGTTGGAACTGATTCAGAGTTTCCCAATGCTCAAACATTTCCATGGCTAAAAATGGAAAGCAGCATTATTGAAAAGCTGAGAACCGGGCATGAAGTAGAGAAAATAATTTCAAATCAGAATGGAGGCAGGTTGAAAATTCTTTTTAAACCGTTGTAAACCGGGTGTAAAACAACTTTAAAAAATGGAGTAATGAAAAAAACACGATTCTTACCTTTTAACGGCATGGTTGTTATACTAATACTCCAACTAATATCCTGCAAAAATCCCGACCAGACAGAACCCGACTTTTCGCCTGTTATCATAAAAATTTCGCCCATTCTGCTGGATATTCACGAGATTGAACTGTTCATAATTACAAAAGAAGAAAAAGTCAACCTGTTAATAAGCCAATCAGAACAACTTATCAATGAATATAAAGCAATTACAAAAGATAGGCAGGTAAATAAAAGTCTGATAGGAGAAGTAAAAAAGGTTGCAATTTTAAACAGAATTAATTCCACAATTGAAAAATTATCAGAAATTTATACCGAATTTGAACAACAATCAACTGAAATAGAAAATCGGCTAAATAGTGAACAAAAAGAAGCATACAGACCAATTACAGACCAATTTAAAAACCGGATAAATGAAGTTACGATTTACAGCAAATCAATTGTTAAACAACATAAACCCGAAAAAATTTTAATCTATTAATAGTAAAAAATAAAAACTATGAAAAAATCATTACTCTGTTTATTTGTTTTTCTTCTGGCTTTGGCAGTTTACGGGCAAAGCAACAAAAGGCCCTATTCTTACAAATCGGCTTATATTGAGTACGAATTAACCGCGAACACCACCGGTAAACAAACCCTTTACATTGATGACTGGGGTTGGAACCGCAGCGAAACCATTCATTCTGTTACAAAAATGCTGGGGCAAAAAACCGAAACCCACCAACGCACAATTACCATTAAATACGACACTTACCAATGGGTAATTGGCGAAAAAACCGGAACAAAAATGCATAACCAGTGGCTCGAGGATTTGATGAACGACCCCACTTTCGATATGGAGGAATTTGGCGAAAAAACACTTGAAGCACTCAATTTCAGGAAAACCGGTACCGAAATGGTTAATGGTAAAAAGTGCGATGTTTATAAAGGCTTGATGGGTGCAACCAGCTGGGTTTGGAACAATATTGCAGTTAAAACCGAATTGAAACTTTTTGGCACAAAACAAGTAATTACAGCCACCAAAATTGAGATTGACGCATCAGTTCCGGGTAGTGAATTTGATATTCCTTCGGATGTAAAATTTACGGAAACGACACTCGACCCATCGCAAATGAATTTTGGCGAAGGTGAAGATGGTGAAACCCCTGAAGGCGAAGAAGCTGCTCCCGAAATTAAAAGTTTTAAAGATTTAAAAGGATTACTAAAGAAAAGCAAATAATCATCAACCTGCGCATATAAACAAAAGACCGCTTTCAGATTGGAAAGCGGTCTTTTTGTATTTTATATAATCCTGTTTATTTCACATTTAACTGACCATCAGGATTGGCTTTGGCAAGATTTTTTACGCCAGTAGTTCCGCCACCTTTCAAGGTTATTTCCAGTGGTTTATTTGTTTTCCAGGCACCACGTGTGAAGTCAGGAATTTCGATGGGTGCCGAACCGTTGGCAATCGACCATTCGCTGAGCGGAGTAATGCAACTCCAGGCAGCGGCATCATAAACATCCATGTCCATGGGCAAGCCATTGCGCAGACAGTCAATCATCCGCCAGTCCATGATAAAATCCATTCCGCCGTGGCCACCCACTTTTTTGGCCATCTCTCCCACTCTTTTCACAATTTCGGGTGTATATTTTTCTTCCAGTTCTTTCATCTTTGCCTCATCTGCAACTTCGTGCCCGAAAGCAATGTGTTGCAGCGGCCATTTCTGCGCAAAACATTTTGTACCGCTTAAAAGGTGAATGCGCGAATACGGGCGTGGCGAACTTACATCATGCTGAATCATTATCGTTCTGCCTTTGTTTGTTTTAATCAATTGAATGTCCATGTTTCCACGCATTTCCCAACCAACAAATTGTTCGAAAAACGGGTCTTCCTTTGCCTTCTTAGCGATGCGTTGTTTCAGTGTAAAATCATTTCCCATCATTGCCGTGAGATAATCCATTTTATCGCCACGATTGATATTCATTGCCTGGCAAATCGGTCCCAAACCATGGGTTGGATAAACGTTTGCCTTGCGCTTGTTTTCGTGCATGCGCCACATTTTGTAGTAAGCGCCATCACTCATTTTATCGTCTTTAGGTTTGTTAAACATCCAATAATCCAAATCGTGAATATATGCGCCTTCGCCATGAATCAAATCGCCGAAAGCTCCCTGCCGAACCATATTAAGTGTCAGCAGTTCAAAGAAATCGTAACAGCAGTTTTCGAGAATTACGCAATGTTTTTTAGTACGTTCCGATGTTTCCACAATTTGCCAGCATTCTTCCATCGTTTTTGCTGTCGAAACTTCAATGGCTGTGTGACAACCCGCTTCCATGGCAGCCAAACCAACTGGTACGTGCCATTCCCAGGGTGTGGCAGTATAAACCAAATCGCACAAACCACTGTTGCACAAATCTTTAAAAGTTAAATCCCCACCCACAAATTCCTTTGCTTTGGGTAAACCAGCATCGGCCAGAATTTTCTGAGCACCGTCAACAGCAGCCTGCCGCGTGTCGCAAAGTGCAACTATTTCAACCCCATCAATATATGTCATTCGTTCAACAGCGGCCGAACCACGATCGCCTATTCCCACAAAACCAATCCGTACTTTATCCAGTTTAGGTGCGGCGTAACCGCACATGTTGAATTTCATTTCCGGAACCCGGGAAGCAGCCTGCTTTATTTCGGGCAAATTCTCGCTACTTTCGGGTTGTGCCGATGATAGCAGCGGAGCGCCGGCCAGAACTCCCGAGCCTATTGCCACATTTCTTAAAAACGACCTGCGATTTGTACTCATTTCTATATTTTTATGTTATTATTCTCAATCTTGCCAAACTTATTAAATAATAGCCTGAATCGACAAAGAGCTTATCTGTTTATTCAGGTTATTCAACCAATTCATAAAAAATTTATTTCCCGGCTGCCCATTCGGGAAACAGAGCCACATCAATTCCAAAAACCCCGGTTCCCCAGAAATACATTACGAAGGTTATAATAATGATACTAAGAACATTTAACAGAAAACCTGTTTTAACCATGTCGATCACCCTGATTCTGTTTGTTCCGAAAATAATGGCATTTGGAGGTGTGGCAACAGGAAGCATAAAAGCCATCGATGCTGCAAGGGTGGCAGGAATCATCAATAAAAGCGGATTCAGTTTTATAACAGTGGCAAGACCGGCAAGAATTGGCAAAATCATTTCAGTTGTGGCCACATTCGAGGTGAGTTCGGTTAAAACTGAGATGAGCGTAACATTGGCAAAAGTCAGAACAATGGGTTCAACACTCCCCAATCCGGCTAGCTGCTCGCCAAACCACACTGATAAACCTGATTCGACAAAACCTTGTGCAAGTGCAAAACCTCCGCCAAAAAGCAAAACAATCCCCCACGGAATTTTATTGGCAGTTTCCCAATCCATCAGCTTTTCACCTTTTTTTGAACCCGAAGGAATTATAAAAAGCAAAAGCGAAAAAAGAATTGCCACTGTACCATCGTTAATAAACGATGGATATTGAAAAAACTTCTCCCAACCCGGTATTGCAACCGATTGAATTCTAATTTCAGATCTGAAAATCCATAAAATAATCAGTAAACTGAAAAGAATAGCGATCATCTTCTCTTCGGGTTTTGGGTTACCCAATTGTTTGTATTCATTTCTGAAATCGCTGATATCGATATTTTCCCAGCCCTGTTTTGGTTTATACATAAAATACAAAAGCAACCAGGCAGCCAGAAACACAATGATGGCTACCGGCAAGGCAAAAATGAACCAGTTGCCAAACGAAATTTCGGGCATTTCAGGAAAAATAATATTCGAAATACGCACCAGCGAAAGGTTTGGCGGAGTACCTACAAGTGTTGTTATTCCGCCGATTGAGGCCGAATAAGCCACAGAAAGCAACAAACCCGTTGCATACTTGCCAACCTTCTCTTTTCCGAGACTTTCCTCAAGTTTAAGAATAATTGAAAACGCTATTGGCACCATCATCATAGCAGTTGCCGTGTTCGACATCCACATCGACAAGATGGTTGTTGCCAGCATAAACCCCATCAGAATTCTGCCGGGACTGACACCAAATAAAATCAGAATACGAAGGGCAATTCGCCTGTGAAGGTTCCATTTCTCCATGGCAAAAGCCATCAGAAAACCGCCAATGAAAAGAAATATTACATGATTGAAATATTGGGCCGAAACTGTTTTGCCATCAAGAACACCCAAAAGCGGGAAAAACACAACCGGAATTAATGCAGTTACTGCCAGCGGAACTGCTTCAGTTATCCACCACGCTGCCATTAAAACAGCGATGGCAAAAGTGTAGGTAACATTCTGATTTTCCGGATCGAGATCGGCAAAAAGAATAATCAGCAAACTGATTATGGGGGCAAGCACCAACATCGTGTTTTGAACACTTTTCTGGGTTAGATTCTTTATTTTATGCATGTTCTAAGTTAGTTCCAGCTTTGGTTTTGTTTCCGAATTAAAAATGATTTGTTAAAATTAGCAATATTGGTTTTTGAAGGTATTGAAAGTCAGTTTATTTTTTGTTAACTTATTTGTTTAATTGAAACTAATACGTATGTATCATTACAAAGCAAAAGCAGAACGGGTAATTGATGGCGATACCCTCGATGTAAATATCGATCTTGGATTCAAAATTACCACAGTTCAGCGAATCAGACTGGCAGGAATAAACACTCCGGAAACGTACAATGTAAAAAAAGATACTGAAGAGTACCAGAAAGGGATGACTGCCAAACGGTATGTTGAACAACGGTTGGCAGCCAACAATAATCAAATTTTAATTGAAACCGAAAAAGTAACCGAAAAGTATGGACGCTACATCGGAACCGTTTGGTTTCCCGATTCGACAGTATCGTTGAACGATGAACTTGTGGAGCAAGGACTTGCCGTTTATGTGGAATATTGAAAAAATAAACATGCAGGCAATATTAGGCTCCGGTGGTGCAATAGGAAACGATCTGGCCAGAGAACTCAAAAATTACACCGATTAAATAAAGCTGTTCAGCAGAAACCTGGTTAAGATGAACGCTGATGACGAACTGTTTTCAGGAGATTTGTGGAATAATGCCGATATGGAAAACACTGTGAAACAATGTGAAGTAGCATATCTGACTGCTGGCATTCATTACAATATAAAAATAGGGTAACAATAGTGGCCGGGGATCATGGAAAATGTGATTTCAGCTTGTAAAAAACACTATACAAAACTGTTTTTTTTTGATACCATTTACATGTACCATCCCGGTAAATTACCCCCGATGCAGCAAAAGCTACAGCACTGTTATGAAATTCGGAGAATGCCTATAACCAGATGTGGCATTTACCCAGTTCAAAACCTTTAACCGGGAAACAATGGATTGAAACCGTTGCTACTGAATTGGGAAATAATCCTAAAATTCAGCTGGCAACAAAACCTGTGGTGAAAATTAACACAACACTAAAAAAATGAGAAAAAACCGATAAACTGTATGATTCATTTTGATAGTGCCAGTTTAGACCAATTCCGGTCTGATTACTCCTCCAGCACCAACAATTCAATTTTTCTGAAATCGGTATTGTGGCTTTCGGCCTGCAACGAAATGGTTCCTTTTGTTATGATTATACTTCCATCAGCAGGTAATAGTTTCTGGTAGTAAGGGGCGCGCGGATCAAGTTGTGGTTTTTCGTAATGCATCACTTCAACGCCTTCAACAAAATGACGTACAATACCACCACCGTGAACTTCCACTTCAACAGTAACCCAATCGTCTCCATGGTATGTTTTTGAATTCGAGTTGGTACAGTGTTGTTCAATTAAAACAGAATCCATTACAATGTTGGTTCCGGGAGTACAGACATTCATTGTTGAACGTTCGTCTGTTCCGTTTCCGCCAAGGAGCTGAACTTCGAGCGATACAGGGAAATCCTGGTCGAGTTCCATCGATGCAGCGCTTTGCCCGTGTAACATCAATCCATTATTTCTGAATGCCCATCCCGGACCGTTTTTCACCTGCTCGCCAACAAAGCGGTATTCAACACGCAAACGGTAATGCGAAAATTCATCTTTATAAAAAATGTGGCCGAATTTTCCATTCCACTCTGTCCAATTTTCGTACGAAACCCGCAACAAACTGTCTTCAACGCTGAAAGTGTTGTTGTAATTAACACCCAATTCCTCACCTTTAAACTTGATTTGCCAGTCGTTCAGGTTTGTACCATTGAATAACTGAATCCAGTTTTCTGTAACCGATTTTTCTGTTGTTTCGGTTTTCGGTTTTGAAGCGCACGAAGCTATCAGAATAACAACGAATAATAATGCGATTGTTTGAAGTCTGAAAATCTGTTTCATATCGATTATGGTTTAAGTTATGGCTGGTAAAAATAGCATAAATTCGATTGTAGCTTTATTCTGACTCATTGAGTTTTATAGTTTCCCTGACTTTTTTCTTTTGTCGCGGTTAGCTGCAATCGTTAACCGACCTGTTTTTGCCAAAATCTTTTCTTTTGCTACTTTGCGCAAAATTTGAAATCGATGAAGTTCTCAGTTAGATTAATATTTGCACTGGCAGCCTGGTTCCTGTTTTCGGAAGTAACTGCTAAACCTGAAGCACCTTCAACAAACTCTAAACCTAAAATGGTTGTTGGAATTGTGGTCGAAAACATGCGGCCTGATTATGTGCAGCGTTACTGGAATAAATTTGGCGAAAACGGGTTTAAGAAATTGTACACCAACGGAGCTGTGTGTAAAAATGTTCAGTTGAAACAACATATTCAGAACTATGCATCTGGCACCGCCACGCTTTTCACCGGTGTAACACCGGCCACACACGGCATTATCAATAAAATTTGGTTCGATAAATTTAACGGCAACGAAACTGAATGTACCGAAGACAAAGGTTTTATGACTGTTGGTGCTGATACCAAACAGGGAAATGCCTCACCTGTAAAATTGCTTTCGAATACGATAACCGACAACATGAAGATTTATTCGATGGGCAAATCGAAGGTTTTTAGTGTGGCGTTAAACCGCGAATCGGCCATTTTTGCTGCCGGGCACGCTGCCAACGGCGCATATTGGTTCGACACTGAATCGGGGCGGATGATTTCGAGTTCGTTTTATCTCAATGTTTTACCCGACTGGGTACGACTGTTTAACAGCGAAAATTATGCTGAAAAATACAGCTTCAGAAACTGGACTCCGCTGCTGCCCGAAATAGAATACACCGAAAGCCTTCGCGACGACTATGAACTGGAAAAAGGGTATTTCGGGCTGTATAAGATTTTCCCTCACACGATAAGCAAATATTTAAAGGAGGCCGGAAATTTCAACCCGTTTAAAACAACACCTTCGGCCAATATGATGGTAAAGGATTTTACCCTTCAGATTTTGCAAAACGAAGACATTGGCACCGATGAAAACACGGATTTTGTGACTACTGTTTTTTCGTCGATGGACTATGAAAACAATGCTTTCGGGCCGGTTTCGCTCGAAATGGAAGACACCTACCTGAACATCGACCGTTTTATTGCCGATATTATTAATGCCGTTGACAAAAAATATGGAGAAGGAAATGTGCTGTATTTTCTCACTGCAAATACTTCGGCCCAATATCCGGTTGATTATCTGAAAAAAGAGTTTCACTTGCCGGTGGATTATTTTAATGTGGAAAGCGCTGTGGCATTGCTTACTTCGTACCTCAATATTACTTTCGGGGAGCAGAAATGGATAGAGTATTACGATGAGCACCAGATTTACCTGAATCATAAATTGATTGCGAAAAATAAACTCGACCTGAATGAGTTTCAAAGCACTGTTGCCACTTTTATCCATGAGTTTGAAGGAGTGCTTGTGGCAATGTCGGCTAACCTTATCGAGCGGGGAATACAGGCCAACGGTATGTTGGAGTCGATGTACAAAACTTATGTGAAAGGTCGTTCGGGCGACTGTTTGTTTGTTTTAAAGGAAGGCTGGCAACCAACATACAAGTTCAAAAAGATAATTTACACCGATCAAACCCATATTCCCCTCGTGTTTTACGGGATGAACATAAAATCCACTGTAATTTATGAGAAATATGACGCAATCGATCTTGTACCAACTTTGTCGCTGCTGCTTGGAGTTCCAAACCCCGATAAAAGTCAGGGGAAAGTAATTGAAGGAATCACCAGATAAACAATTATTTCTTATTCGTTTTCTGCGCCAATCCGGACTGAACGTTTACTTTCTGGCGGATTTTAAGATTGAGCTGTGGTTCAAGCTGAATGTTAATAGTTGTATCGCTCCCCAATTTAATTTGCCTGGTAACGTTTTTATAACCATCAAATGTGAATAACAGTTCAGCATCTCCGGGATCAAGCATCAATCTGAATTCACCCGTTGAGTTTGAAATTGTTCCGATTCCGGAAAGTGTCTCAAGTATATTAACATTTTCGAGAGAGATTCCGCTTTTTTCGTTTGTGATTGTGCCCCTGATTACGGCATACTGTCCGTTGGTTGTACACGGTAAAATAAAAATAAGTAACAGCAGGTAAATAATTTCTGTTTTCATCATAAAATCGTTGAATTGTTCTGGCTCTTTTAAGAACAGAAATTTTAGAAAAAGGTTGCTTTCAAACCATAAATTAATCTTAAAATAATTGTTAAAGATTCCTGCTTATTTAGACTAAATGATGTTGTACAACAGGTAATGAAATCGATCCTGAAATCAGAAAGTTGATAAATATCATGCTATAAAGCCCTATTTATCGGAAAAACACCTAAATCAATAAACATGCTGAAAAACAGATATGTTACGCAACACCTTTCGTGTATTTTATTCATCAACTCACTAAATTTGTTGAAAAATAAGAAAACAAACGATGAAAAAAACCTGATTACTTGACCCAGCCTTAACTGGCATTTTATTTAATAAAAGAAACTAATAACCGATTTTAAAAATTCAAAACTACTTTTATGAATCCTATCCGATCTTTAATTAGAGAGTTGGCCGAGAAACACGGGAGGAGAAGAGAAAGTCTTTTACCCATCATGTTGGCAGTGGTAGAACGCGAAAAGTACCTTTCGGAATATTCGATGGTGGAAATTGCGCGCGAAGTAGATATTCCTGCAGCTGAAGTTTACGGTACTGCCACTTTCTATTCATTCATTGAAACAAAACCCACGGGTAAGTACATTATTCGTATCTGCAAAACCATCACCTGCTCTATGAAAGGGAAAAACCTGGTGCTTTTTGCCATACAGGATATGCTGAAAATTAAATTAGGGGAAACCACCCCCGACAAACGTTTCACTTTGATGGAAACCAATTGTCTGGGCTGGTGCCATAAAGCGCCGGCTATGATGGTTAACAACGACGTTTATACTGAATTAACACCCGAAAAAGTGCGGGATATTCTTTCAGGTTACATGAAGATTAATGAACTAAACTAAATCTGTAAATCATGGCAATTGCAAATCAGTTAAAAAGGGTCGATTTTATTTTCAATAATGAAAACGACTGGGAAAAAGTTCTTTCCTCTTCCATAAAAAAGAAACCACAGGATTTGATAAACGAATTGATAAGTTCGGAATTAAAGGGCCGTGGTGGTGCAGGATTTCCGACCGGAATAAAATGGAAACTGGCAGCAGAAGCAAAAAATGATTCAAAATACATTATTTGTAATGCCGATGAAGGTGAGCCGGGAACTTTTAAAGACCGCGAAATACTCTCGAAAGTACCCTACAAAGTACTAACAGCTATGGCAATTTGCGGATACATTACCGGCGCAAAGGAAGGGTTTATTTACCTGCGTGGTGAATACAAGTTTCTTCAGACTGAGTTACAGAAGGCTATTGACGAATTTCAGTACTACTGTAAAGAAATAAAATTTGATTTTTCTATCACCATTTTCATGGGCTCGGGTGCTTACATCTGTGGCGAAGAAACCGCGCTGATGGAATCGATGGAAGGAAAACGGGGAGAGCCCAGAAATAAACCACCTTTCCCGACCCAAAATGGTTATCTCGACAAACCAACTGTAATTAACAATGTGGAAACACTGGTTCATACATTTACCATTTTTAAATACGGAGCCAAAAAATTCTACGATCTTGGCGTTCAATATTCCCGCGGAACCAAACTGTTTTCGGTTTCGGGCGACACACCCAAACCCGGTATTTATGAGCTTGAACTTGGCATGAGCCTCCAGGATTTTGTTTACGAATTTGGCGATGGCGACACAAAAGCAGTTCAGGTTGGCGGAGCATCTGGTTTTCTTGTACCCCGGAAAAAATTTAAAGATGCAGCCATCGGGTTTAAAGGGAAACTTACCGGGATTTCACTCCCCACAGGTGGATCGATGATGCTTTTTAACAGCTCGCGTTCCATGTACAATGTGCTTGATAATTACCTCGAGTTCTTCAGGGAAGAATCGTGTGGACAATGTACACCGTGCCGCGTTGGATGTCAACAATTACTGCTCGGAATTAAAGCTGTAAAAAGAGGCGAAAAACCTGCTTCATATCTCGAAAAATTACTTCGGCTTACCGAAACCATGCAGCTTACTGCGAAATGTGGGTTGGGACAGTCTGTGGCCAATTCCTTCTCTTCAATTGTGGAGAACTTCCAGGAAGAAATGATCTATTAAACCCGAAAAAGTAAAAATTATGGCAAATACAATCAATGTCTCAATCAATGGATTTCCGGTTGAATTGGAAAAAGGGAAAACAATTCTTGAAGCAGCGGGTAAACTGGGCATTACAATTCCAACACTTTGTTATCACAAAGACCTTTGTGTGGCAGGAAACTGCCGTGTTTGCGTGGTTGAAGTGGTTGGACAGGCACGACTTTCAGCATCCTGCGCAACGCCTTGCGAAGAAGGTATGGAAATTTTAACCAACAGTTTAAAAGTACGCAATTCGCGAAAACACATCATCGAACTTTTATTAGCCGAACACAATGCCGACTGCACCAAATGTTACCGCAATGGTAACTGCGAACTTCAGAAACTCTCGTCGGAATACAAAATCATGACCCAGGAATTTATAGAATTGGCTCCACTGAAAAAATATTCCATCGATATGTTCTCGCCATCGATTATAAAAGACGACAGCAAATGTATCCGGTGTCAGCGCTGTGTAAGAACCTGTGCCGAATTACAGGGTGTTAATGCACTAACCGTAGCCCACAAAGGTGATAAAATGAGAATCACAACATTCTTTGAAAAAGCAATGCGCGATGTGGTTTGTACCAACTGCGGCCAGTGTGTAAACCACTGCCCTACCGGTGCGTTAGTAGAAAAAAATTATATTGAAGAAGTTTGGGAAGCTATTGCAAATCCCATAAAACACGTGGTTGTTCAAACAGCGCCGGCAGTGAGAATAGGGCTGGGCGAAGAATTGGGGTTGCCTCCGGGCTCTAGAGTTACAGGCCAAATGGTGTCTGCGCTGAAACGTCTGGGGTTCGATTCGGTTTTGGATACCGATTTTACAGCCGACCTTACCATTATGGAAGAAGGCACCGAATTGCTTACCCGCCTTAAAAAAGTATTGGTTGACCATGATGAAACAGTAAAACTGCCAATGGCAACCTCGTGTTCACCGGGATGGATTAAATACATCGAACACATGTATCCACAATATCTCGACAATCTTTCGACTTGCAAATCGCCGCAGCAAATGTTTGGTGCTCTGGTAAAAACATACTACGCAAAAGCCCGGAATATCGACCCGGAAAACATTGTTTCGGTTTCGATAATGCCTTGCACTGCCAAAAAATTCGAAGCTTACCGGCCTGAAATGCACGACAGTGGGTTCCGCGATGTGGATTATGTTTTAACCACCCGCGAACTTGCCATTTTAATTAAACAGGCCGGCCTCGATTTTAACAAACTTGAACCGGCAAAATTCGACAGATTGATGGGCGATTCAACTGGTGCAGGTGTAATCTTCGGTGCTACAGGTGGAGTGATGGAAGCCGCTTTGCGAACTGCATATGAGTTGGTTACAGGACGCGAAGTTCCGTTTAAGAACCTGAATATTGAGCCAGTGCGTGGCATGGAAGGTATTCGCGAAACTTCAATAAAAATTGAGAACCCTTTAAAAGAATGGGCCTTTTTGGACGGTGTGGAATTGAAATGTGCAGTGGCTCACGGGTTAGTTAATGCCAAGACCGTAATGGATACAGTTAAATCAGGTACATCGAACTACCATTTTATCGAATTTATGGCTTGCCCAGGTGGATGTTTGGGTGGTGGCGGCCAACCTATTCCAACAAGTCCTGAAATCAGAAAGAAACGGGCTGAGGCAATTTATGCCGAAGACGGAGCGCTAACAATTCGGAAATCGCACGAAAATCCGGAAGTGCAGAAACTTTACCGTGACTTTTTGAAACATCCTTTAAGCGAAGTGTCGCATCATTTGCTCCATACAAAATATACAAAACGAGAGCGGTATTGAAAGTGTGAAAATCCGGTATCTTTG
>DYSZ01000056.1:0-4120 GCA_020726265.1 Draconibacterium orientale | reverse complement strand
TACAAAATATACAAAACGAGAGCGGTATTGAAAGTGTGAAAATCCGGTATCTTTGATACCGGATTTTTAATTTAATGACGATGAGTATTCACGAAATTATACATTACAACAGAGATGAGAATAGTTTTACAGCAAGGTTCTTTGAAAGACTCTTAGTCAAGTTCGAATCAGATAATTCGTATTTTCAACACTTTATCAAATCTGTTTTTGATTTTGCGAATGACAATAAAACCTATTTGAAAAACGATTCTTTTAAATCATTCCCGCCTATTGAACTTTATTACAAAGATGGAATGGAGTTTATGGAAAACCTAGATCTTTACTCCTATTGTATAAGAAATAACAAAAAAATTGCCTTAGATGAAAGTAATATTGATAAAACCGAATTTGATTTTGTAATTACGGCTGAAGATTCCAACAAAAAGGAAATTGTAATCGTCTTCGAAGTAAAATGTTTTCAAGATTTAGATATCAAAGAAATTCAAAGACAAAATGAATTATTAGCAAAATACAGAAAAGTCGAAGTTTATAGCGACTTCTACCACATTGCGCTTATCTCTTATGAAAACCTTATAAGAGGAAAATCACTTAAAGAGAAGATTGATAACGTCGAAAATTTTTCTGTGATCACATGGAATGATATGAAACCCTTCATTGACAGTAAAAGATTTGCCGATTTAGAATTCAGTGGATTATGGAAAACAATTCATAAAAATGGTCGAGGCAAAACAATTCGATATTTGATAAAAAAGTGCTGAAATTTTATAATACCACTTTTGAAACCCCTGTTGGATTTCTCGAACTGAAATCGGATGATGTAGCGCTTTTATCAGTGAGCTTTATCAACCAATTCAACCCGGGTAGCACCGAACTACCTGATATTCTCGCTGAAGCAGTAAAACAATTACAGGAATATTTTAAGGGTGAACGAAAAATCTTCGACTTGAAACTTAAACCCGATGGCACACAGTTTCAGCAAAAAATCTGGGAATTGGTGAAAAATGTACCCTATGGAAAAACAGTATCGTACCTCGATATTGCAAAACTTTCAGGCTCTGGAAAAAACACACGGGCAGTTGGGCTGGCCAACGGTAAAAATCCAATTCCAATAATTATTCCTTGTCACCGGGTTATTGGCACGTCTGGAAAATTAACAGGTTATGCCGGTGGAATGGAGCGAAAGCAATGGTTACTCCAACACGAATTGAAACACGAAAAACCAGCAGGGTTTCTTTTCTGAAATTCTTTATTTCTCAAAACAAAACGCATCTTTCCCAATCACGGACAACTGAATTCATCACCAGATTTTGCAAAAAACTGTTTTTCAGTACATTAATTTTTTGGCCTGACTATTGAAAGCAGATGACCAGTAAAATTGATTTAACAATTGGGAGATTTAATGGGTCCTTTTCCTGATGGAGTCTGAGTTTCGGGCTCCATCTTTTTTTATCGCCACTTTTATTCATTTATAATTATATTCACGCCAAAAAAAATGGCAAAAATCGCTTTCATCAGTTTAATGATGATTATAATTTCGTTGAATGCTTTCACGCAGGAAAGATATTCAGCTGTTTTATTCGACGAAATAAGTACCGAAACATTTACCTATGCCACCAAAGATGGCGAAGCCCTGAAAATGGATATTTATATCCCACAAAATGACCCCGATTTTGAACGGGCCACATTGATTTATCTTCATGGTGGCGGTTTTAGCACAGGAACACGTGATTCTGAAAAAATCAGGGAATTTTGTACCCGCATAGCAGGATATGGTTATGTGGTGGTTTCGATGTCGTACCGTTTGAGCAGGAAAAACACAACAACTGGTTTTGGCTGCGACTGTCCGGTTGAAGATAAACTGAATACGTTTATCGGTTCGATTCAGGATATTCAGGATGCCTCCCATTTTCTTGTTGAAAACCGTGAGCAGTTTGGAATAAACCCGCAAAAACTGATTTTAGCAGGAAGTAGCGCCGGAGCAGAAGCCGCACTGAATGCAGCTTACCAGCCCCCCATGTGTTATGGCCTCGATTCGGGACCGGTTTCTTATGCAGGCGTTATCAGCATGGCAGGAGCAATTCCCGACACAGTGGTTCTTTACGAGGAATCAGCAATTCCATCGCTGTTTTTTCACGGCACCGACGATAACCTTGTACCCTATGCAACTGCGCCACACCGGTATTGCCTAAAAGGTCAGCCAGGATTCCTTATTCTAAATGGCCCGCACACCATTGCACAAAAACTAGATAAATTGCATACACCTTACTGGTTACACACCACCTGCGGAGGAGCCCACGAAATATCTGATTTGCCAATGACTGAATACTTCGATGTAATTACTGAATTTTGCCATCGTTTTGTAATTAATAACGAAAAAGAATCGGTTAAAACCGTTGTGGAAGGAAAACATAAAGGTGGCATTTTTGGCGAGTACGGTTTTTGCAATAATTAAAAAACTATTGATTATGAAGAATTTACTGACAGCCTTTCTTCTTCTGATTTCATTTTCTTTGTTTTCACAACAAATCAATGTGGTAACTTTCAACATCAGGTTCAACACCGAAAACGACGGTATAAACGCCTGGCCCAACCGGATTGAAATGGCAACCGGATTACTGAAATTTCATGAAGCCGATCTTTTTGGTTTGCAGGAAGCATTGCACGGACAAATTCTGGATGTTCAGAAAAACATGCCCGGCTTCGAATGGTTTGGCGTTGGCCGCGATGATGGTGAAAAAGGAGGCGAATTCTCCCCTGTTTTTTACAACAAATCAAAACTTATTCTAATCGAAAGCGGAACTTTCTGGCTCTCTGAAACACCCGAAAAACCAAGCAAGGGATGGGATGCTGCGTTGAACCGGGTGGTAACCTGGGGCAAATTCAAATCGAAAGTTACTGGTAAAATGTTCTACTACTACAATACACATTTCGACCATCGGGGAGATGAGGCAAGAAAAAATTCAGCCGATCTGATTGTATGGAAAATCAGTGAAATGGCCGGCAATTCGGGCTACCCGGTAATTTTAACCGGCGACTTTAACCTCACTCCCGAATCTCAGGGAATTACCAACATTAAAAAATACCTTCGCGACAGCCGCGAAATTACAATTACCCCACCCTACGGACCTGTCGGAACTTTCAACAGTTTTGACTGGAATGCGCCAATGAAAGACAGAATTGATTATGTTTTTGTGAACGAGATGGTGGATGTGCTGAAATATGCAGCTCTCACCGATTCAAAAGAAATGCGCTGGCCATCAGACCATCTGCCGGTGCTTGCAAAAATTCAGCTCAAATAATTCCAAATGCTTGAAAAAACCGGTGAATTCATAATACAGGCCGCAAATACAATCTGGGGAACCCCCCTGTTGATTCTGCTTTTAGGCGGTGGTTTCTTTTTTCTTATCTATTCAAGATTGGCGCCGCTGCGATACATTGGTCATGCGCTTAAAATTTTAACCGGAAAATACGACGACCCGAACGAGCCCGGGCAATTAAAACATTACGAAGCACTTTCAACCGCGCTTGCCGGAACCATTGGAATGGGCAATATCTCAGGTGTGGCGGTTGCCATCGCCACCGGCGGTCCGGGCGCGATGTTCTGGATGTGGATTTCTGCCTTGTTGGGTATCAGTACAAAATTTTTCGAATGTACGCTGGCTGTAATGTTTCGGGGAAAAGACAGCAGCGGCGAAATACAGGGTGGCCCCATGTATTTTATTACCGAAGGCCTTGGCAAACATTGGAAACCGCTGGCCATTTTCTTTTCGGTAGCCGGAATGATTGGCGTTTCGCCCATGTTCCAGGCCAACCAGCTGACACAGATATTAAAAGAAGTTATTATTATTCCAAATCTCGCACAAGTTCCTTCAAAAATAAACCTTTATATCGGTATTGGTTTGGCACTTTTGGTTGCCACAGTAATTTTCGGTGGTGTTACACGTATCGGAAAAGTCGCGGGGAAAATTGTACCCGTGATGGCTGTTTTCTATTCAATTTCTGTGGCTTATATCGTTGCAACAAATATGGAGCACATTTTACCTTCGCTTAAACTCATCATTACCGCCGCTTTTACAGGTCAGGCAGTTATGGGCGGGGCAGTTGGTTCCGTAATTATTAC
>DYSZ01000236.1 GCA_020726265.1 Draconibacterium orientale | reverse complement strand
AATGTAACCATTCCGTACAAAGAACAGGTGATTCCGTACCTCGACGATTTAAACGATGCTGCCCGCGAAATTGGCGCAGTGAATACGGTTAAAATCATTCGCCGGGAGTCAGGCGTATTCCTGAAAGGGTTCAATACCGATACTTTTGGTTTTGAAACATCGCTGAAACCGCTGCTGAAACCGCACCATACAAAAGCGTTGATTCTGGGAACCGGAGGCGCATCGAAAGCACTTAAATTTGTATTGAAAAAACTGGAAATTGAATTTCTTTCGGCTTCGATTGAAGAGTTAAAAGAAAACGAAATTCGCTACGATGACATTGATGAAAATATGATGGCCGAGCGGTTGCTGATTATCAACGCCACACCACTTGGGACTTACCCGAAAGTGGAGGGTTGCGCCAACATTCCGTACCAGTTTTTAACCAACCGGCATTTGCTTTTCGACCTGGTGTACAATCCCGAAATTACGCGCTTTATGGCGCAGGGACTGGAAAAAGGCGCAACAGTAAAAAATGGCTACGACATGCTGCTTTTACAGGCAAAAAAATCATACGAAATCTGGAATGAAGAATGAGAAGAAAAAGGTTGCAGGTTGCAGGTTGCAGAAATCAGATCAACAACGACAACCTATTTCAATAAATCGCTATCAATTTCAACGAATCTCTATAAATCACTATTTGTAACTGTTAGTTATGGAAAAGAAAAAGGTTCTCTTTGTTTGCATGGGCAATATTTGCCGCTCGCCGGGTGCTGAAGGCGTTTTTGCAAAAATGGTGAACGATAATGGTTTTGCAACAAAATTTGAAATCGACTCAGCCGGAACAGCCGGATACCACGCCGGAGAAGCCGCCGATAAACGAATGCAGAAACACGCTGCAAAACGTGGGTACAACCTCACAAGCATTTCGCGCAAATTTAACGCGGCAAAAGATTTCGACCACTTCGATTTGATCATTGCCATGGACGATGAGAATGTGCAGTCGCTGAAAAAGGTGGCCCGAAATAACACCGACCTCACCAAAATCAGCAAAATGACGGATTACCGCAAAATATGGAGTTATGAGGAAGTTCCCGACCCTTATTATGGCGGCGATGAAGGATTTGAACTCGTACTCGATTTGTTAGAGGACTCGTGTGAAGGATTGTTGGAAAAACTGAAATAACCAGCTCTATTCAAAATGATACAGAAAATTCACAAGCGATTCGTAAGCTGGTTTTTTCTGGCCTTCAATATCAACAATAATTTTCACCTGAACTTTGGTTACACCGCGCAGATTTTTAATGTCGTTGAGTGAAACAGTTGCCCTGATGCGGTCGTTCACCAACACCGGCTGCTGAAAACGGAGGTTCTCAATTCCGTAGTTTACCACCATTTTTACGTTGCGGATGTCCACCACATTAAACCAAAGATAGGTTAACATTGAAAGTGTGAGATAACCGTGTGCAATGGTCGATTTAAAAGGCGATTCCTTTGCTGCCCGCTCCGGATCGGTGTGTATCCACTGGTAATCGAGCGTGGCATCGGCAAATTTGTTGATTTGCTCCTGGGTTATGGTAATATAATCTGAAACCCCGATTTCCTTTCCTAAAAAGGCTTCAAACTCTTCGTAATTGTTTATGATTTTTCTTTCCATGAATTTTTGAATTGTGGCCACAAGATAGGACGATTTCTCATTTCAGACCGGCACATGTATTTTAAATTACCGTAATTTTTGTATTATGCCCAAATTACCACTGAATTTTATGCCTGTATGTTCTATTTTTAAACGCCCGATAATTTTCTGCAATAAATTCACACCTTTGCGAGCTATAAGAACCGGGATGAAAAACACCATAAAAAGCACCACTTTTCTTGCCATTTTTGCCTGCTGGTTGTGGTCAACAGCCTTTGCAACCATAAAAATCGGGCTTGAATATTCAACGCCGTTTCAATTTGCCGGTATTCGATTTATCATTTCTGGTATTATGCTGTTTTTGTTCATCGGCAAGCCACGCTTTATTATCGATGAAATAAGAGCCAATTGGAAATTTATATTGATTCTTTCGTTTGCCCAATTTTCAGGTCAATATGCATTTTTCTACAAGGGAATGGAGTTGGTTCCCGGTGCGCTTGGCGCAATGATAATCGGCTCCTCACCTTTATTCATAGCAGTTGTGGCTCATTTTGCCTTTCATAACGATAAAATGACGCCGCTAAAAACAGTGAGTATAATGGTTGGTGTGGTTGGTATTGCGATAATTACTTTAGGGCGGACAAAAGTGGCCATCAACAGCAATGCCGAATTGCTTGGCATTGGGTTTCTGTTTGTCAACAACCTGTTTTCAGGTTTTTCAAATATCATGGTTTCAAAACAACCGCGAAAAATTTCGCCGCTGGTGTTGAGTTCAACCACGCTTTTTATCGGTGGCATCACACTATTTCTGTTTTCAATCCCGGTTGAAGGGTTGCAGTTTAAACCAGCGCCGCCGGTTTTCTATTTTTCGCTTGGCTGGCTGGCGTTTCTTTCGGCTGCGGCATTTGCCATCTGGTACGGTTTATTGCAACGCCCCGGTGTAAAGGTTTCGCATATTAATATGTGGAAATTCCTGATTCCGGTTTCTGGCGCAATTCTTAGCTGGATTTTGATTAAAAACGAAAAACCTGATATGGTTTCGCTCATCGGAATGGCTGTAATCACTGTTTCGCTTATCATGCTGAATTATGCCAACCGGAAATTAAGCAGCTGATTACCGGTTCACTTTTACTGCTTTAATTGGCACAGGCCTAAACCCTGAATTATTTGTTTGCGAAATCTTAAAAACATAAATTCCCTGTGTAACATCGCTCATCGATTTTTCTATAACCGTTCCATTACTATTGCTTTCGACAGATTTAACCAGCAATCCGGTTAAATTGTAAATCTCTGTTTGAAATGTTTTGTAGGCCAAATCAGGATTCAGAAAATTGACAAAAACCTTATCGGTAAAAGGATTGGGATAAAACACAGCGTCCTGTTCTGAAGCAGTTTGAATTTGAAAAGGAGTTCCGTTAATCGTTGCTGATGCCTTCCAGTTTGAGGCAACCGAATTGTCTGCACCTGAATTTACAATTTCGATTGAAAAGCAGGAGTTTGAATCATGTTTCAGGGCATATGCCCAATCGGAACTCAAACTTGCCCATGAGACAATAGATGTAAAAACAAACGAGATACCGGTGCACAAGCACTGATCCCACAAAAGGGTTAGAAGGGGTTGTATATACCCTGGATACATTGCACTGCCAAAAGAAGACGTTTGAAATAGCCGACAGCCTGACAAAGAAAGGTGGCGTAAAACAGGAAGATAAAGTGCACCAGCGTATTAGCCGGGTAAAACAAAAATACCCATCCATAGGGCAATATTTCGATATTAAAACAGAAGTAAAAGAAGATGTGCGGTTCAAAAGGAAACCGAAGGGGACAGAACCGTTACAAGAAATAAAGAGAACCGTAACTGCCGTAAAATGGGCAGCAAAAGAGGGTATCGACATCAATGCCCGAAGTGGCGTTTACTTTCTGCGCACTTGTGTCGAAGCCATTTCAGAACAAACCGTATGGCAGTTTTACAATACCATCCGCGAGGTTGAAGCCACTTTCAGGGTGCTGAAAACCGACCTTGACCTGCGCCCCATCTACAATCAAAACGATGAAAGTACAATGGCCCACCTGCACCTGAGCTTGCTGGCATACTGGGTGGTAAACACAATGAGGCACCAGTTAAAGATAAAAGGCATTCACAGCGGGTGGCGCGAGATTGTCCGCTCTATGAACACCCAAAAAGCCGTTACAACTTTGGCCCAGAACGTACACGACCAGATCATTATGATACGCCGCTGCTCAGAGCCAAACCAACAGGTGCGACAACTTTACGATGCCCTAAAATACAAATACACACCCTTTGTAAAACGAAAATCCGTAGTACACAAATCTGAACTCGACCATTGCCAATTTATTGAACAGCAACACATACGTTCGGATTAGCTGCAAAGTGGGTTAA
>DYSZ01000235.1 GCA_020726265.1 Draconibacterium orientale | reverse complement strand
CGACCTATTATAACTCATTTGTTTTCAACAACGTTTTTTTTACGCTGAACCGATGTGAATACTGCATTTAAAATTTTAGACTTTTCATTTAATTTTTTCCATTCAGAATCAAACAAAAGGACATTAAAATCAACAATTTTCAAATATTAACACATCTAAGTTTGTGTATTTGTTCTGCATAGGTAATTTCGGGTTTCAAAAAAACAGCATTAAACTTTTTGTGCTGATCGAGGTTATTTAAGGGTTGTATTTTAACTTGACTTAAAAGAACTTTACAAAATTGTATGACAAAAATCAAAAAGATACTGATCGCAAACCGTGGTGAAATAGCCATTCGAATCATGCGAACCTGCAGGGAAATGAACATCAAAACCGTTGCTGTATATTCTGAAGCCGATCGAACATCGCTACATGTGCGCTACGCGCACGAAGCATATTATATCGGGTTAGCACCTTCGAATGTAAGTTACCTGAATATTGAAAAGATTCTCGAAGTAGCCAAAAACTGTGGAGCCGACGCAATACATCCAGGTTATGGTTTTCTCTCAGAGAACGCAACTTTTGCCCGCCGTTGTAACGAGGAAGGCATTATTTTTATTGGTCCTTCGCCCGAAGTAATTGTTGAGATGGGTGACAAAATTATGGCCCGCGAAGCTATGATCAGAGCCGGAATCCCGATCGTGCCCGGTACAAACAAAAGTGTTAAGGATGAATCTGAAGTACTTGAAATTATCGATAAAATCGGATTGCCGGTAATGATTAAAGCAGCAGCCGGTGGCGGTGGCAAAGGAATGCGGCTTGTAAAGAATGTATCTGAAGTTATTTCTGCTGTCAGGGCTGCACGCTCTGAAGCCTTGGCCGCATTTGGCGACGATTCGGTTTACATCGAAAAATACATCACTTCGCCACATCATATAGAATACCAGATTCTGGCCGACCAGCATGGACATGTGATCCATCTTTTCGAGCGCGAATGCTCTATTCAGCGCCGTCACCAAAAAATGATTGAAGAAACTCCATCACCGCTTTTAACACCCGAGCTCAGAAAACAGATGGGTCAGTCGGCCGTTGATGCTGCGAAAGCTGTTAACTATACTGGCGCCGGAACCATTGAGTTCCTTGTGGATAATAATCTGAACTACTACTTTCTGGAAATGAATACGCGTTTGCAGGTAGAACACCCGATTACCGAAAGGGTAACCGGCGTTGACCTTGTAAAACAGCAAATTAAAATTGCAGAAGGGTACGTTCTTGAGTACAAACAGGAAGACCTTTCGCAACGGGGACATTCGATTGAATGCCGTATTTACGCCGAAGACCCGGATAACAATTTTATGCCAAGCCCGGGGAAAATCTATAAAATTTCGGAGCCGCTTGGTTTAGGTGTCAGAACCGATGGTTATGTATACGAAGGATACGAAATTCCGCTTTTCTACGATCCGATGATTTCAAAACTAATCGTTTGGGGAAAGAACCGTGAAGAATCGATCAACCGCATGCGCAGGGCTTTGTACGAGTACAAAATCACAGGTGTGAAAACTTCGATAAAATACCTTGAACGTATCATGAATAACCACAACTTTATCGAGGGAAATTATGACACTCATTTTGTTGAAAAAAACCAGGAACAACTCATGAAAAGCAGTAATTGCGACGATTGCAACGATATGGTAGTGATTGCCGCATTTATCGATTACCTGAACAAAATCAGCAGTACTCAGGAACTGAAAAATGAATTCGCTCCTCCGCAAAGCCGCTGGAAGAAAAACCATTTCACCAATAACTTTTAAACAGAATTTTATGGCAGTTGAAATAAAAATTGGCGACCGGATTTCGTGGGTCGATTTAATTAAGCAGGATGGAAATCTGCTCGAAATAGATATCGATGGAAAAACTCACAAAGTGGATGTTATGCACACAGCTGACGGAACTTTTTCAATATTAGCCGACGGGCACTCCTATAACATCGAATTGGTACCTTTTCATCAAAGGCCAAAAAAATACACAGCTTACACGCTTTACCAGGAATTTGACGTGGAAGTAATTGATGCTGAGGCACGTTACCTACTCAATCGAGGCGGGAATAGCTTGGCTTCATCCGATAAGAAAATTATGTCGCCCATGCCAGGCAAGGTAGTTAAAGTATTTGCCAACGAAGGAGACGAAGTTATTGCAGGACAAACACTTGTGGTAATTTCGGCCATGAAAATGGAAAGTGAATACAAAGCACCCATGGATGGTAAAGTAAAAAAAGTAAGTGTAAAAGAGGGCGACACCATTGAGGGAAATCAGATTTTAGTAGAACTTGAATAAAAAGACAGATAATGAATTTAAAAGAAAAATACGACCTTTTAAACGACCTGAACAAACAAGCAGAAACCGGAGGTGGTCAGGAAAGAATTGAAAAACAACACGCTGCCGGTAAAAAATCGGCCCGCGAACGTATCAATCAGTTACTCGATCCCGGTACTTTTGTCGAAATCGACAAACTGGTAACTCACCGGAATTATGATTTTGGCATGGAAGACAATCGCATTTTAGGCGATGGTTTGATTTCGGGGTATGGAAAAGTAAAAGGACGGTTGATTTATGTTTTTGCACAGGATTTCACCGTTTTTGGTGGTTCGCTCAGCCGTGCCAATGCCGATAAAATCGTGAAGATTCAGAAACTTGCACTTCAAATGGGCGCTCCGCTGGTAGGATTAAACGACTCGGGCGGAGCCAGAATTCAGGAAGGAGTTGAAAGTTTAGCCGGCTACGCCGACATTTTTTACAATAATGTAATCTCATCGGGGGTAATCCCGCAAATTTCGGCAATTTTAGGGCCTTGTGCCGGTGGAGCTGTATACTCCCCTGCCCTCACCGACTTTATTTTCATGGTGAACGAAAAAAGCCACATGTTTGTAACCGGCCCCGAAGTGATAAAAACTGTGACCCACGAAGAAGTTACAAAAGAAGACCTTGGTGGTGCTTTTACTCACAACAGCAAAAGTGGTGTTGCTCATTTCAACGGAAAAGACGAGGACCAGACACTGATGATGATTCGTGAATTGCTCAGCTTTTTACCATCAAACAACCTCGAAGATCCACCAGTAAAAGTTACCATCGACCCATCGGACCGTGTCGAGGAAAGTCTGCAGGATATTGTTCCGGCCGACCCAAACAAACCTTATGATATGCACGACATTATACAAAAGGTAATCGACAATGCCCACTTTCTTGAAGTTCAGGCACAGTACGCGCAAAATATCATTGTTGGTTTTGCCCGTTTTGGTGGCAAACCGGTTGGAATTGTTGCCAACCAGCCGGCTCATCTCGCAGGTGTTCTCGATATCAACTCATCGGTAAAAGCAGCACGTTTTGTGCGTTTTTGCGACGCATTTAATATTCCGCTTGTAACTTTTGTTGATGTACCCGGCTTTTTACCCGGAACTAACCAGGAGTTTGGCGGGATTATAAAACACGGGGCAAAATTGCTTTACGCATTTGCAGAAGCCACTGTGTCAAAAATCACGATTATCACTCGAAAAGCTTATGGAGGAGCTTACGATGTAATGTCGAGCAAACATATTGGCGCCGATGTGAATTTTGCTTACCCAACTTCAGAAATTGCTGTGATGGGACCAGAAGGAGCCATCAATATCATTCACCGGAAGACAATGACCGATGAGGAACGCGCTGCCGCTGTTCAGGATTACCGCGATAAATTTGCCAATCCATACAAAGCAGCTTCACTGGGTTATATCGACGAAATTATTTTGCCGCGCGACACACGCAGCAAAATTATCGGGGCATTAGAAATGACTCAAAACAAGCGAAAATCGAATCCGCCTAAAAAACATGGGAATATTCCGTTGTAAGGCAGTTTCTCATTCCTTATTTCTTATTTTAGATTAAGGAAATAACAGAATAAGAAATTTAGAAGTAAAAAGCCGGACTAAGTCCGGCTTTTTACTTGGGTGACCGTATCCGCCCCAGCAACTCGTCTTACCCCGTTAGTTTTTTATCGATAAATTGAG
>DYSZ01000234.1 GCA_020726265.1 Draconibacterium orientale | reverse complement strand
ATTCTTTTTCAGAAAATAATTGAAAAAGTAACATCAAAATCAGGAAGTTGGAAAGTAATGAGAATCAATTACCATTTATAAGTAAACGAAACAGAAGGAATAACCGGGAATATGGTTATCTGTTTTATTTTGTCTCCCTGTTTGTAATAGTACCAAGGATTTAGCCGGTTGTAAACATTGTAAACCGAAAAATTCCAAACATAGGTTTTACTGGCGCTTTGCCGTTCAATTCTGTACGACAGGTTCAGGTTGTGAAATGCAGGCATCTGATAATTGTTTACCGAATTCATCAGGCTTCTTCTCGCAAACCAATCGGCTCCGTAACGCGAACCTTCCATCATCGGCAACGGAATTCCCTGATATTCCTGTTCTGCCAGTGTGATGTATTTCCCCGAAGCATAATTAAAGCTGGCAGAAAGTTCCCGTTTAATCGTTTTCCCTTTCTTCAGTATTTCATCAAAGTAGTAATTGGTGTTGATGTTTAACTGGTGTCGTCTGTCATATTCATATGGAAATTCTTTCCCGAAATTTATTTCATCAAACTGGCGGGTGCTTTTCGAGAGCGTGTAGGCAACCCAACCCGTTAGTTTGCCGATTGTTTTTTCAGCCATTAGTTCAATTCCATAAGATTTGCCTTTCCCGGTTGCCACAAAATCTTCCCAACTGTCATTGCGTTCTTTTAAAGCCAGTGTGCCATCTTTGTACCTGAGAACATTTCGAAGATGAGTGTAATAAACCTCTGAAGAAAACCGATAACCATTGTTTTTCGTCCAAAATACCCCGGCTGAATAGAGGTCAGAGGTTCCCGGCCTGATTTTAGCTGTTGACGAAACCCAAAGTTCGGTGGGTATTCCTAATGTGGTATTCTGAAGCTGGTGCAAATACTGGTTCATGCGCGAATACGACAACTTTGCCGAAACCTGCTCTGAAACTAAGTGGCGTATCGACAAACGAGGCTGTAACCCGGGGTAATTTTTGCCTTCTGTCAACATATTTCCAGCTCTTAAACCCAGGCTTGTTTTCAGTTTTTCATTTAAATCAACATCTGCTTCGAAGTAAACTTCTGTTATAAAATTATTGGTGAAAATGTCGTTGTTCAAAACAAAAGAGGTTGAATCGGATTGATACGAAATTATCTCGGGACTGAATTTTTGTAAAGAAATATTGTACCCGAATTTTACTTTCAGCCTGTCATTTGCTGTCCAGTCGAAATCCCCTTTTTGCGATAAATCATTCAGATTGTTATAACCCTTATAAATTTCGTCGCCCTTTTTATCAAACTGGTTAAAGTATTCCTGTCTGAACCTGCTGTTATACAGTGAAAAATTGGCAAACAGCTCAGGTGAATAAACATGGTTCCACCGCAAAACACCGGTCAGGTTTTGCCAGTTGTAACTAAATTTCACGTAATCGCTGTGAATATTTGCATCATCTTCCATCATATAGGCGTCACGCCCGGTGTAAAAGCTCAGGTAAACCCGGTTGTTTTGGTTAATAATGTAATTGGTTTTTGCATTAATATCCCAAAATCCATAAGTTATAATCTGATTTTCATTGTTTTGATTTTCAAGTTTCTGATAGGCCATCATCAGGAGATTGGCCCAGGTTGTGCGGCCTGAAATCATAAATGAAGCTTTGTCCTTTTTTAACGGACCTTCCAGTGTAAAATGACCGGCAATCGGGCTCAGCGAAAAAGTTCCCTGCCGCTTTTTCAGGTTTCCTTCTTTCTTTCCCACATCCAGCACCGAACTTAATCTTCCGCCAAACCGGGCTGGCAGACTGCCTTTGTAGAGTTTGGCTTCATAAACCGCATCGTTGTTAAAAGCCGACATAAAACCCCACAGGTGGTTAACATTGTACACAGGCACTCCGTCAAGCTGAATCAGTGTCTGGTCGGGGCTTCCGCCGCGAACGCTGAACCCTGTGGATCCTTCGGTGGCAAAAGAAACACCTGGCAGCAACTGGATGGCTTTCAGCAAATCGGGCTCGCCTAAAACAGCGGGTATTCTTTCTACTTCCCGGGCTGTTAAACGATTCACCCCGATGGAAGGCGACAACAGAAACTCCTGTTGACTTGCCGCTTTAATTTCCACTTCGCCAATCGAAATTCCGGGGTGCAATTGGATATTGATAATTGTGTCTGAAATCAGGTTTAGTTCGGTAAGAAAAGGTTCGAACCCAACAAACCGGGCTTCAATTTTTACCGGTGCTGGCAGAAGTGATAAACTAAAATATCCATATTCATTGGTGGTTGTCCCTTTATTTGAACCGGGAATAAAAATAGTTGCCCCGGTAAGTTTCTCACCTGATGAGGCATCGGTTACATATCCGCTGATAGTTACCGGCGTTTGTGCAAATGAAGAAAACACGAGCAGGATATGAAAAACCGCAATTATATGTTTTAAAAAGAGCATCATTTTTCGTCGAATTTTTCAGAAACACTGTTATAGGAGCCAAAAATACCGGTGCCTCCATTGATATTGGAGTACATTGGAAATGGGGCATAAATAATGGGCATATCTTCAGCATACAAATCCATAATCTGTAATAAAAGGCTCGACTTCATGTATTTGTCGAGGTGATAATCCGTTGAAAGCAGAAAGACCTCAATCGGGTTGCTGATGCATTGAGGATAAAAAACAATTTCTGTTTTCCCACCTGGTAGGACACTATCTGCAAATCTTATATAATATTCATATTCAAATTTGTAGCTTCCATCCTGATAAATTGTCTGGTTAAAATCGTCGGCATATTCAAAATTGGAATATAACGCACAGGCAATATTTTTACTCTTGTTTCCTTCAATTCCTTCAAAACCGGTGGCTGATATCCAGTAATAATTTACTTCTTCGGGACTATCGTTCAGTAAAATCCCAAAAGAATAATAATTATAAAGACCAGAAGTATCTTTTTCAATGGTTGCATTAATTGCGTTTGGTACAGTGGTTTCAGCCCAAACTTTGATATTGCCGGCTGTTGCTTCAATCCGGTATATTTTACCAGGTAAAACAGAAAATGGTAGAATATAAGTGCTACTGTCAGACCAAACAAATTCACCTATTTTCGTTTTTCTTTCAAAAAGCTGAATTTGTGCATCTTTTATTGGTTCAAATAGGTCGGTTGACTGTATTGGTTTTGAATAACTTAACTGAACAACCACCGTATCATTTTGTGCGTCAAGAATACAATTTAAAACTACTTCATTTTCCTTAAAATCGTCATCAATTGTTACTTCGCTGATACAGCCCCACATAATAAGTGGGAAGAGAAGCATAATAAAGATGTGTTTCTGAATATTGCACATGTTTAATTATCGGCTATTTTCTCAGATTAAATAAAGGAACCTGGGCTTTTAATTGTAAATAGTTGTTCCGGTGAGTACTGGCAAATGGAACAGTGATGTCATAAACCATTCTTTGGTATTTTATTCCATAAGCATATTCAAGTATAACATCTACAGAGCCAATGGCAGCACCAACTCCCAACTTCAAATTAAAGGTGGTTTTGTTTATATCAATATCGGGATTTAACGTCCTTGCAATCTCGAAAGCAGGATAAACCAACAATGTTCGGTTTAAAAAGTATTTTATTCCACCCGATACAGCAATTTGGTTAAAAGAAGTATTATCAAAGTGGCCATAGATGGGTTGGCTGCCAGTACTATAACCTCCTCCAACCGGGATTTTTTCCAAAAATACATCACTTTTAAACCCATAATAGTTTAACTCAACAATTTGGTGAATTTTGGGTTTCCAATGGTCCTCCAAGAATATTCCTGCCGACCAACCCCAGCCGTTGTCCATACTGTTGTTTCGGCTTGAACCAAGATTTTGTGCTTCCGGGTAAAACCGGGCAACCCCACCGGAAAGTCCAAATTCTGTTTTGCGCTGGGCAGTTGTTGTTTTTACTACTATTATAATCAAAACGATAAGGAAAAGTTTAAATTTTTTTTTCATGTGTTTTTTCGTTACAACTCAGCAGTATTTAACTTTTGATCAGCCAGGCACGATAGAGCATCAAA
>DYSZ01000006.1 GCA_020726265.1 Draconibacterium orientale | reverse complement strand
TAAATGTGTCGCGTTTAAAGATTTTTTGACTTTTGATATTGACCGGAAAAATAACCAGTTGAATTGCGAAAAACAACGAAATTTGGTAGATTAGCAAGTCAACAGTAAACCAGCAAAAGATGAATAAAATGAAAATCAAACCAGGAATCGACCGTCGGAATTTTATTGCAAAAACCACCCTCGGAACTCTGGGAACCATTGGGATTTTAACAGGCTGTACAAATGCCGGGGATAAGAAAGCCGAGATATTATTACCTGAACTTTTGGACAAAGCGCCTGACGGGCCGGTTTTGAAAGCCGGTTTGATTGGTTGCGGAGGCCGTGGAACCGGCGCTGCCATTAATTTTTTGGATGCCGGGCTCAACCTGCAAATAACCGCGTTGGGCGATGTATTTCAGGATAAAATTGACAATTGCCGTGCAGAACTGAAAACACAAAAAGGAGTTGAGGTTGCCGATGAAAACTGCTTTGTGGGTTTCGACAGTTACCAGAAGGTGATTGACTCAGGGGTTGATATTGTTTTGCTTTGCACTCCGCCGCATTTCAGGCCGTTACATGTTGAAGCGGCGGTAAATGCCCGCAAACATATTTTTATGGAAAAACCAATAGCCGTTGATCCGGTTGGCGCCCGTTCAGTTCTGGCATCGGCAAAAAAAGCTGAAGCTGCCGGACTGTGTATGGTTAGCGGCACAATCCGCCGGGTTCAGAAAGATTATATGGAAACATGGCGACAGGTCGCCAACGGCATAATTGGAGAAATTACGGGTGCAAATATAATTCGCAACGGTGGCGCGCTTTGGTACAGAAACCGACAACCACAATGGACCGACATGGAATATATGATTCGCAACTGGGTAAATTTCTGCTGGCTTTCGGGTGACCATATTACCGAACAGTTTATTCATGAGATTGATGTGATGAACTGGCACATGGGGCAAAATCCGGTGTCGGCAATTGGTTGGGGTGGACGCCAGCGAAGGGTTACAGGCGACCAGTATGATTTTTTCAGTATCGAATATGTATATTCGAATGGAGTTCGCGCACATTGTGCGACAAGGCAAATTAATGGCTGTTCAAATAAAAAAGTGGAGCAAATAAACGGAACAAGTGGTTACGCCAATGCTGCCGGTGTAATTTACGACTGGAAAGGCAATGAGATATGGAAATACCCGATGCCCGACGAAACCGACACCACATCGCCCTGGAAAGTAACCACCCCATTTGTGCAGGAACATATTAACCTGGTTACAGCAATCAGAACCGGAGTGCCGGTTAATGATGCCGAAGCGCAGGTGAATTCAACGCTTGTTACAATTATGGGGCGAATGGCTGCATACACAGGAAAAGAAATTACCTGGGAGGAGCTGATGAATTCTGACCTTTATCTGAGACCAAAAACCTATGCATTTGGTCCGGTTGAAGGAATCAAAGAAGAGGTTCCTGTTGTTGGCGAGGAAAATAAGTCAATGTAGAGACGCGCTGCCGTGTGTCTTTCCTTGATAATGAAATATCAAATTCAAATATATCTACAATGAAATGGTTATTACTAATAATATTAATGGTTTTGGTTACAAGCGTTGCAAATGCCCAGGAACCACTTTTTAAATTTGGGGAAGAACTTAGTTTTGAAAAAATTACTTCAGGACAAAAAATAAAAGGGCAACCCGTTCAGTGGATTCAGGTGAATACCGAAGATAGCACCTGGATTTTGAAGGGAAAAGAATTAGTATGCAAAGGTCTTCCAGTCGGCGTGATTAGAAGTGAAAAACAGTATGAAAATTTTATCCTTCATATTGAATGGAAACACATGGAAGCCGGCGGAAACTCAGGAACTTTTGTGTGGAGCCAGGCAAAACCCGGCGAAAATCGTTTGCCCGATGGTGTTGAGGTTCAGATGTTGGAACTGGATTGGGTTAACCTGAATGTCAGAAATGGAGAAAAACCTCCGATTGCGTATGTACATGGAGAAGTTTTCGGGGTGGGAGGGGTGAAAATCATTCCTGACAATCCCCGGGGAGAACGCAGCAAATCGGTAGAGAACCGATGTCTGGCCAAGGGAGAGTGGAATATTTACGATGTGGTTTGCGTTGATGGAACCATCAAACTTTCAGTAAACGGAAAGTTTGTCAATGGCATTAGTCAATCGTCACAAAAGAAAGGCTACTTCTGTCTGGAATCAGAGGGAGCTGAAATTCATTTCAGGAATATTAAAATTACAGAACTTCCATAATATCAGAATCATAGTAGATTCAACAATTACTTAATTTTATCAGAAACATTGTTGAAAAGCTTGCTGAAAAACGGAATCTTTTCCAGCCTGGAAAACAATCCTTTTCGCCCATAATAAAGCAGAATGTTGCGGGTGTACATAAAAAAACCGAGGCTGTGAGCTGCAAACAAAACCGGGTCCATCCGAGGAATGGAATAGATAAAAATCATCAGCGAACCGATGGTACTGATAACCCAGAAACCAAGAGGTAAAACAGAATCATTTTTGTATTCAGAATAAATCCACTGGTACAAAAAGCGCGAAGTAAAAATAAGCTGACCAGCAGTTCCCCAAATGAGCAGATACAGCGGAACATCTTCATTTTTTAATATTGAACTGAAATTGTAAGTGGTGCCAAATACCAGCCAGCCAATATAAATTGGCGGAATCGCTATCACAAAAAAGCGGATAAAAAAGTTCAGGCTCTTCCATGCATTTTTAAGCTGAAGATTGCGGATGTAAACAGCGTAAACGAGGAATTGCCCTAAGACAATGGAGAAATCGTTTCTCAGAATTCCGTAGGTGAGCATAATTACAGAAGCCAGCAAACTGATTTGCCAGAAAATAACCGGAGAAGTTACCTTGCCCGCCTGTTCCGATTTGAACCACTGAACAATGGTGCGGGCAAAAAACAGAAACTGGGCTGCAAAGCCCAAGGCAATGATGAAGTAATTATTCATTTAGCATGTATAAACCGGCGTAAAAATAGAAAGGTGAATCAAATAAACCTGAATTATTCAATATTCGTTTCTTCCAGTTTTTCGAGCGCCTGCCGTGCAGCGTTTTGGTGCGCCTCTTTTTTTGAGGCTCCGGTACCAACCCCGGTTTTTTTATTATCGATTTTTACAATTGCTGTAAATTTGGGCTGACGTGTTTTTCCGTTGATTTCCTCAGTTGTTTCAAATTCAAGCTCTTTTTTTGTTTTCTGGCTCCATTCAATCAGACGACTTTTGTAGTTGAGATCGTTTTGTTCAATTTCAGCCAGATTTACAAATTTCGAAAGAATACGTTTTGTAATAAAATACTTGGCTGCATGGTAATCTTTATCCACATAAATTGCACCAATCAGGGCTTCAAGCGCATCGCCATAAATATGACTGTTATCGATGTTTTTTGTGGTGTTCGAATCGATGTAAACATTAAGTCCCATATCATAGGTGAGCTTTGTAAGGAACGAACGATTAACCAGCTTCGAGCGTGTTTTTGTAAGAAAACCCTCATCTTCCTGCGGGAAGCGGTTGTACAGAAAATCGGCAATAACGGCGCTCAAAATGGCATCACCCAAAAACTCGAGGCGTTCGTTGTTTACAAAATTTCCACGCGAATCGGTTGTTGATGCCGATTTATGAATGAAGGCGAGATCATATAATTTCAGATTTTGGGGATAAAATCCGATAAGATCTTTTAAAAACAAATAAAACTCTTTTCGGGATGACGAAAAGAGTTTTATTCGTTGTACTATTCTTCTAACCACAGATTCTTAAAGCTTTTTAAAAACCAAAGTAGCATTGTGACCTCCAAACCCAAAAGTATTGCTGATAGCAATTTTAATTTCTCTTTCTTTGGCAACATTGAAAGTGAAATCAAGGTTGTTGTCAATTTCCGGATCGTCGGTAAAATGGTTAATCGTTGGTGGAACAATGTTGTTCTGCATAGCCAGAATGCATGCGAGGCCTTCAACAGCACCAGCTGCACCCAGCAAATGCCCTGTCATCGATTTTGTTGAACTGATGCTTACTTTATAAGCATGTTCGCCAAATGTTTTAATGATTGCTTTTGGTTCAGCAATATCACCCAAAGGCGTTGAAGTGCCATGTACGTTAATGTAGTCCACATCTTCTGGTTTGATTCCGGCATCTTCGAGCGCCCATTTCATCACGAGGTTTGCTCCTTTTCCCTCAGGATCAGGGGCTGTCATGTGGAATGCATCAGCTGACATACCGCCACCAGCCATTTCTGCGTAAATTTTTGCTCCTCTTTTCACAGCACTTTCATACTCTTCGAAAACAAATGCCGACGAACCCTCTCCCATGACAAAACCATCCCGGTCGGGATCGAACGGACGTGAAGCAGTTTTCGGATCATCATTTCTGGTGGAAATAGCTCTCATTGAATTAAATCCAGCCATTCCTGCTTCATTCACTCCTGCTTCCGATCCGCCTGTTATCATGATATCGGCTTTTCCAAGGCGAATCATATTGAAAGCTTCAATCATTGCATGAGATGCTGATGCACAAGCGCTTACTGTTGTGAAGTTTGGTCCTCTGAACCCATATTTAATGGATATTAATCCACCTGCAATATTGGCAATCATTTTAGGGATGAAAAAAGGCGAAAACCTGGGATTTTCTTCGTTGAATGACCTCACTTCTTCAAAAAAGGTTTGAAGCCCGCCAATTCCTGCCCCCCAGATAACGCCAACCCTGTCGTGATCAACATTTTCCCAGTTTAAACCACAATCCTGAATAGCTTGTTCGGTACTTACAAATGCGAACTGTGTGTACAGATCGTGTTTTCGTACTTCTTTGCGATCCATGTAAAGGCTTGGATCAAAATTCTTTACCTCGCACGCAAATTGTGTTTTGTGTTTTGAAGCGTCGAATCTTGTTATCAGTCCGGCTCCACTAACCCCGTTCTTCAGGTTTTCCCAATACTCGGTAACCGAATTCCCAAGTGGGTTAATAGTTCCTACGCCGGTTATTACTACCCGCCTTAATTCCATAAATGAAAAATGTGATTTTTAATTACTTTACAGCTGCTTCGATGTGAGCGATAGCTTCACCAACAGTTGAGATTTTTTCAGCTTCATCATCCGGAATTGCAAGATCAAACTCTTTTTCGAATTCCATGATTAACTCAACTGTATCCAGTGAATCTGCACCCAAATCATTTGTGAATGATGCTGAAGGCACAACTTCGCTTTCATCTACTCCTAATTTATCAACGATAATAGCTTTTACTTTTGCTGCAACGTCTGACATAATCCTAAATTTTAATTAATACTTAATTTTGTTTAAAAATAATTCGGTGCAAAGTAATACATTTAACAGCCATATCTCAAAGAAAAAAATTAAAAAAGATAATCAGCCGTAATCTTGGGTAACGTTCAAACTATTAAATTTGAACATTTTATTCCATAATTCCACGGTTGCCTAAATGTTAAAAATGAAAAGCAGGAAATTAGCAATATTTGCTTCGGGTTCGGGTACCAATGCACAAAATATATTTGAGTATTTTGTAGATAATCAGGATGTTATTGTCGATTCTCTTTGGAGTAATAATCCCAATGCGTATGCAATTGAACGAGCCGGAAAATTTGAGGTTGAACACTTTGTTTTTACTAAAGATGAGTTTGTTAACTCAGATTTTGTGGTTGAAAAACTTCGCGAAAGAAAGATTGATTTAATAGTTCTTGCGGGTTTCTTGTGGTTAATACCACCTCAATTGATTGCTGCGTTTAAAATAATTAACATACATCCTGCACTGTTGCCTAAATATGGAGGAAAAGGAATGTACGGAGCAAAAGTACATGAAGCAATTGTTGCTAATAAGGAAATCGAAAGTGGCATTACAATCCATTATGTGAATGAAAAGTATGATGAAGGAACCATTATATTTCAAGCTAAATGTGAAATTAATGAAAGTGATACCCCGTTGGATGTGGCGACGAAGGTGCATCAACTTGAATACCAATATTATCCTGAAGTTATCCTGAAAATATTGACTGAAAATTTTGAGTAATTTTTAATTTTTTGGATAATGAAATTCCAGATGATTTTTAGCAAAGAGGTTAATAATTTTAAAATTTAACATTCGGAGTTAAATATTGTTAAGCCTGAAAACCATGGTGTTTCAATAATTTTATATTTGCCGCATGAGTCGCAAAATGCTTATAACACTAATCGTTTTAATGGTTTTGGTTTTATCAGGATTGATACTTGTCCAGACCAAAATGATAAAAACTGCTTCCGATATCAGGGAAGAGCAGTTTAACCAGTTGGTGAAAAATGCATTGCTCCGTGTGGCTGGTCAGCTCGATAATTACGAAGTACTTGTTGCGAGAAATAGTGCAATCCAGAATCAAATTCAGAATGAATTTTTTCCAACTGAAAAATTTAACGTATTTCCTAAAAGCAGTTTGGGAAAGGGTTCGATAAGTTTTGGCATGTCGTATTCAAATAATGGGTATCCGAAGGGTTATAAGGAGGAGATTCAGGTTAACCTGGGTGATAGTGGTGTTGTGACTTCGCAGTCTCAGTCGTTCTTTGGTATGGAAAGTCTGGTGGATTTTCGTAAGAAGCAACAATTGGCTCGTGAACAATTCCTGAAAGATTTAAACTGGTATCAGAATTATAAAGTGTTTCTGGAAGAAAGACCTATTCAGGAAAGAATTGATACTGTTTTTCTGAAAGACGTTATGGTTCTGGCTTTTGCGGAAACTGGAATTGAACTTGAATATAAATACGCCATAAAGAACTCCAATATTGGTAAGGATAAAATGATTTTTGGAGATGCAGAATTTGAACCAGGAAAGAAAAAAGTTTATTATCAACCACTATTTCAGAACGATTTAAATGGAGCCAAACCCAACTATTTATATGTATATTTTCCAAAACGGTCGGGATATTTGCTCAGGGAAACCGGGTTTACAATTATTCCAACTGTTATTCTTACTGCATTTCTGATTGCAATTTTTGTATATACCATCCTGGTAATTTTCAGGCAGAAAAAGCTTTCGATGATTAAGAACGACTTTATTAATAACATGACCCACGAATTGAAAACCCCGATTTCTACTATTTCGCTGGCAAGCCAGATGTTAGAAGATGGCAGTATTGCAAATACCCCGCAAACGGTTGAACATATTTCGAGGGTGATTAGTCAGGAAACAAAACGCCTGAGTTATCAGGTTGAAAAAGTTTTACAAATGGCTGTGTTTAACGAGGGTAAGCTGAAATTCAAGTTCAAAGATTTTGATGTAAACAAAATGATTGAAACTGTTGCCGCTAACTTTGAACTCCGGGTAAAAAATAAAAATGGAACATTGATTACCGAGAAACACGCTGAGAAGCCAATAATTAACGGCGATGAGGTACACATTACAAACGTGGTTTTCAACTTACTTGATAATGCAGTAAAATACAGTAAGGAAGTTCCTGAAATCAGGTTGGCCACGGAAAATATAGATAATCAGGTGGTAATTTCGGTACAGGACAAAGGAATCGGAATTTCGAAGGAGCACCATGCACAAATTTTCGACCGGTTTTATCGGGTGCCCACAGGGAACATCCATAACGTAAAAGGTTTCGGTTTAGGATTGAGTTATGTTAAGAAAATTGTAGATTCACATAATGCAAAAATAAAAGTGGAGAGTGCTTTGAATAAAGGTACAAAGTTTACTATCTTTTTCCCACAATTAAATAAATAACCATGGAACAAAAAACAAAGTTGTTGCTTGCAGAAGACGATGAAAATTTAGGCCTGCTTTTAAAAGAATACCTTGTGGCAAAAGGGTATGATGCGTCGTTATTTCCGGATGGAGAGGCCGCGTACAAAGGTTTTATGAGAGATCATTACGACATTTGCATCCTCGATATTATGATGCCGAAAAAGGATGGTTTTACCTTGGCAAAAGACATCAGGATTGTGAATGCTGATGTGCCGATTATTTTCCTGACAGCCAAAAATATGAAGGAAGATGTACTTGAGGGATTTAAACTGGGTGCCGACGATTATATAACCAAGCCTTTCAGCATGGAAGAATTGATTATGCGAATTGAAGCAATTCTTCGTCGCACATCGCAGGAAAACCTGGCCAACGCTCAGCCGGTGTTTACTCTCGGTAGATATACTTTCGATACACGAAAACAAACATTAACTGAAGGCGATGAAGTGGTAAAACTTACTACCAAAGAAGCTGATTTGCTGAAGCTGCTTTGTCAGAATGCCAATAAAATTCTTGAACGAAACTATGCATTAAAATCAATCTGGATTGATGATAATTACTTTAATGCCAGGAGTATGGATGTGTATATTACCAAGCTCAGAAAACATTTGAGTAAAGAACCAACTGTTGAAATTATAAATGTTCACGGGAAAGGTTATAAACTGATTATGTAATAAAAAAGCTCCGGATTTTAAAATCCGGAGCTTTTTATAAGCGGTTAATCAAGTTTCAGTACCGCCAAAAATGCTTTCTGCGGAACTTCCACATTGCCAATCTGTTTCATTCGTTTCTTTCCTTTCTTCTGCTTCTCAAGTAGTTTACGTTTCCGGCTGATATCGCCACCATAACATTTGGCAGTAACATCTTTACGCACTGCTTTAATTGTTTCGCGGGCGATAATTTTAGCACCAATCGCTGCTTGAATGGCAATATCAAACTGTTGTCGCGGAATTAATTCTTTTAATTTTTCGCACATGCGACGACCAAAATAATAGGCATTGTCAACATGCAGCAAAGTTGAAAGTGCATCGACCATTTCGCCATTTAAAAGAATATCAAGTCGCACAAGTTTAGCGGGTTTAAATCCGCTCATATGATAGTCAAAGGAAGCGTATCCTCTTGAGATGCTTTTAAGTTTATCATAAAAATCGAAAACTATTTCGCCAAGCGGAAGGTCAAAAACCAGTTCTGCACGTTCGGCTGTCAGGTAGCTTTGATTGAGCAGAGTGCCACGTTTTTCGAGGCACAAAGTCATTATTGCGCCAATATATTCGGACGAAGTAATAATATTTGCTTTTATGTAAGGTTCGTCAATTTCTTCGACCGTGGTCGAAACAGGCATTCCCGAAGGATTATACACGTTGAGTGTGGATCCGTCGGTGAGATGAACCTGGTACGAGACGTTGGGTACTGTGGTAATCACGTTCATATCAAATTCGCGCTCGAGCCTTTCCTGAATAATTTCCATGTGGAGTAATCCAAGAAAACCACAACGAAACCCAAAACCAAGTGCAGCCGACGATTCAGGCTCAAAAGTCAGAGATGCATCGTTGAGTTGCAGCTTGTCCATGGCGTTTCGCAAATCTTCGTAATCATCAGCGTCAATTGGATAAATACCTGCAAAAACCATTGGTTTTACTTCCTCGAATCCCTCAATCCGTGATTCACACGGGTTTTTTACGTGGGTAATCGTATCACCAACCTTAACTTCCTTCGCTGTTTTTATTCCAGAAATAATATATCCAACATCACCGGTTGACAATGAATCACGGGGGGAGAGTCCAAGCTTCAAAACGCCTACTTCCTCAGCAAAATACTCTTTTTTAGTTGCCATAAATTTCACCAGATCCCTTTTGGCAATCTGGCCATTCACAATTTTAAAGTAGGCAATGATTCCTCGGAACGAGTTAAAAACCGAATCAAAAATCAGCGCTTGTAAAGGTGCGTCGGGGTCACCTTTCGGAGGATGAATTCTGTTGATAATGGCTTCCAGAATTTCTTCAATTCCCATTCCGGTTTTTCCACTTGCCCTGATAATATCTTCGTGTTTGCAACCAACAAGGTCCATAATTTGCTCTTCAACAACTTCGGGCATTGCACTGTCCATGTCCATTTTATTCATAATCGGAATAATTTCCAGATCATTTTCAATGGCGAGGTACAAATTTGAAATAGTTTGAGCCTGAATTCCCTGTGAAGCGTCGATAATTAACAACGCACCTTCGCAGGCTGCAATCGAGCGCGAAACTTCGTATGAAAAATCGACATGTCCGGGTGTGTCAATCAGATTCAGTTTATAAGCCTGTCCTTCGTGGATATAATCCATCTGAATGGCATGACTCTTAATAGTTATCCCACGCTCCTGTTCCAATTCCATGTCGTCGAGGACCTGGTCGTGCATCTCTCTTTCGTTAATGGTTTTGGTGAATTCGAGAAGCCTGTCGGCCAGAGTGCTTTTACCGTGGTCGATGTGGGCAATAATGCAAAAATTACGAATGTTGTTCATTGATTAATAGTTACGCTCCTGAATGTTTCATGTTTTTTAAACTGCGGCAAATATATTCAAAATTCAGGACAAATTTTGAATTCTGTACTTCACTAGATAAAGTGAAACAATGTTAAAAAAATTTGGGATTGAAATTTTATGGTATGATGTTTGATGATATTTATTTACTGTTATTTGATACAATTTAGTCGTAAGACTATCAAAAATACTTCGCAGCAATTTGCTGTTTTTTTTTCATAAGTTTGGTTTAGTTAGGTTAAGTTTTATCCCGGGGTGATGACCCCGGGATTTTCTTTTTTTTCTCAACTAAAATCTCTTCCGGAATATAACCTGATATTTATTTTTTGTTTCTTTAAATCAAATTGTCATTTTAATGGCAGGTTGCTTTATAATCAGATTTTATGATATTAAAAATGTTGAATATGAAAAAGACAGTATTACTTATTATCCTCATTGCTTTTGTTTTAGCTGGCTCAATAGCACAAACAAAATCGATAAAAAAATCTCCGGTTTTAACTGAAGCGGCACCTGAAAGTGCGGGCATTTCTGCAGAACGGTTAGCTCGAATCGATCAGATATGCTTCGATGCAGTAAAGAATGGTGATCTTCCCGGAATTGTTACGCTGGTTGCCAGAAATGGGAAAATCGTACATTGGAAAGCCTACGGTATGGCCGATACACAGGCAGGTAAAGCCATGAAACGTGACGATATTTTTCGCATTGCAAGTCAAACCAAAGCAATTACTTCTACCGCTGTGATGATGTTATGGGAAGAAGGAAAATTCCAGCTCGATGACCCAATTTCGAAATACATCCCGGAGTTTAAAAATCCGCAAGTGTTGAAACAATTTAGTTATGCCGATACAATTTGGACAGGCGAACCAGCAAAGTCAGAAATTACTATTCGTCAACTGCTTACGCATACTTCCGGAATCGGCTATGGAATTATCGATGGCAACGAACAGATGAAAATGATTTATCAGAAAGCAGGTGTAACAGACCTTTTTACTACAGAAAAAAATACGATTGCTGAAAGTGTGAAAAAGCTGGCTAAACTTCCGTTGCATCACAATCCCGGTGAAAAATTTACTTACAGTGAAGGACTCGATGTGCTTGGCTATTTCATCGAAGTTGTTTCGGGAATGCCGTTTGACATGTTTTTACAAACACGCATTTTTGATCCGTTGGGAATGATTGATACATGGTTTTATCTGCCCGATGAAAAAGCCTCAAGGCTCGTTGCTGTTCAACAAAAAGTGGATGGTCAATGGAAGAAATACCCGGTTACTTTTTACGACACCGATTACCCGGTGAAAGGAGCAAAGACTTTCTTTTCGGGTGGTGCCGGACTCTCGAGCACAGTAAAGGATTATGCAATTTTTCTTCAGATGTATCTGAATGGTGGCGAGTTGAATGGCGTAAGGCTTTTAAGCAGAAAGACGGTGGAAGCTGTTTTGAGTAACCAGATTGGTGATATTTGGGGCGAAAAATCTGATACTAAATATGGACTTGCTTTTGGTTTGCTCACTGAATTTGGGCAAAACAAAGGAGGTAAAGGCAGCGATGGTACCATCGATTGGGGCGGTTATTTCAATACACAATATTTTGCCGACCCGAAAGAACAGATTATCGGGCTTATCTTCAAACAAACCCAGGGCCCTGTAAATGATGAAACCGGGTGGAAATTCAGACAACTTGTTTTCCAAACGATTGACGATTAATAGTTGAATAGTATCAAAATGAATAAAGTGACAGAACTGGCCAAATTGATCGACCATTCCATTCTTCATCCAACAATGACCGATCAAGATCTGCGGCGTGAATGTGAAGTGGCCAGGAAATATGATGTGGCATCGGTTTGTGTAAAACCCTATGCGGTTAAACAAGCTGTAACCTTGTTAAAGGGAACCGATGTAATGGTCGGTTGTGTAATCGGGTTTCCTGCCGGTAATTCGGCTATCGAAGTAAAAGTAATTGAAGCCGAAACTGCTTGTAACGATGGTGCTGTGGAAATTGACATGGTAATCAATATCGGTAAAGCACTCGGTGGCGATTGGGAATATGTTGAAAATGAAATATCGGCACTAACAAATGCCTGTCACCGCAATGGAGCCATTTTGAAAGTGATTTTTGAAACAGATTTTGTTACCCGTGAAGCCGACATTATCAGACTTTGCCAGATTTGCACACAGGCAGGTGCCGATTATGTGAAAACATCATCGGGTTATGGTTTTGTAAAACAACCCAACGGAGATTACAACTATCGGGGAGCTACTATTCCAGTACTTGAACTGATGAAAAAGAGTGTTGGCCAGAAAGTTAAACTGAAAGCTGCTGGAGGTGTGCGAAACCTTGACCAACTGCTGGCTGTTCAGGCAGCAGGGTGTTCACGCTGCGGTGCTACTGCCACTGCTGCCATACTCGAAGATGCAAAAAAAAGATGGCCTGCTTCTTCCCGAAGTATCCAGCCGCAGGGATAAAACCATGAAAATTGCAATAAATCGCCTGATTACCAGTTTAAAGTAAAACTAATTAAAATGATATAAAACTAATTCGCTAACCAGACTTTCTGAAATTTCCCCATCGCGGGGGATTAAGGGGGCTTAATTTAAACTAACATGTACGTCCTAAATTCTTATCCAATTGCAGTGTTATTCTGCGTTGTTACCATGCTTTGTTGGGGGTCGTGGGCAAATACTCAGAAACTGGCGTCAAAAAAGTGGAGTTTTCCTTTATTTTATTGGGATTACACATTCGGAATAATTTTGTTGTCGCTGATTTTTGGACTGACACTGGGAAGCATCGGCTCTTCCGGACAATCGTTTTTCACCAATTTGCTGAATGCTGCGCCAAAAGCTTTTTTGTTTGCACTGTTGGGTGGGGTAATTTTTAATATAGCAAATCTGCTTCTTGTGGCTGCAATTGAAATTGCCGGAATGGCTATTGCTTTTCCGATTGGCATTGGACTGGCGCTGGTTTTGGGCGTTTTTAATAATTATTTGCCCAACCCCAGCGACTACAACACGCTGTTTTTGTTTTCGGGAGTTGGACTTGTGATGCTTGCAATAATCATCAATGCACTGGCATACAAAAAAGTGTCGCACGGAAGTAAATCAACAAAAGGAATTCTTTTATCGCTGGTAGCCGGGTTGCTGATGTCATTCTTTTACCGTTTTGTTGCCAAATCCATGTCGCCCGATCTGGCGATTATTCAGGAGGGAACTTTTACCCCTTATACCGCTGTATTTGTTTTTTCAATCGGAATTTTACTCTCCAATTTTGTATTTAATTTTTATTTCATGAGAAAACCTGTTGCAGGTACGCCGGTCAATTTTAAAATTTACTTCTCAAAAGGGACACCAAAACTTCATTTGATTGGAGTTTTTGGAGGCCTGATCTGGAGTCTGGGAATGACACTTAATATTATGGCGGGCGATGTGGCAGGTTACGCTATTTCTTACGGACTTGGTTAGGGAGCAACACTGGTAGCTGCAATTTGGGGTGTATTTGTTTGGAAAGAATTCAGCAATGCACCCAAAGGAACCAGTCTTTTACTCACATTAATGTTTGCCAGTTTCATCGTTGGCTTGGCACTGATTGTAATAGCAAGATTAAACTGAAGGAAGCCCCCCTAAATCCCCCCGTCGGGGGACTTTTAGGAAGGCGCTATGTTTAATCAATTGCTTAATTGTTTGTTCTTTAAATATAAATTTAAACGTTTTTTAAAGTCTCCCCCGCCGGGGGAGATTCAGTGGGGGCTTTACATGAGAAAAATTGTTGTCATCGGCAGTTCTAATGTCGATTTGATTATGAAAATGAAACATCTTCCTGAAAAAGGTGAAACAGTTACAGAAGCCAAATTTTTTCAGGTTTATGGCGGAAAGGGAGCCAATCAGGCTGTTGCAGCAGCACGGGCCGGTGGTAACGTGGCTTTTGTAAGTTGTGTGGGAGAAGATGCCTACACACCACAAATGGTTCAAAATTATATAAACGACGGGATCGACACCCGGTTTGTTTTTACTGAAAAAAACGTTGCAAGCGGCCACGCATTGATTATGATTGGCGGCGCCGGGCAAAATTATATTTCTGTGGCGCCGGGTGCCAATTACAGACTTACTCCACACAAAATTGACGATGCCGCTGCGTTGTTTGATGAGGCTGAAATGATTGTGATGCAATACGAAATTCAGGGAGAAACCATTAAATATGTAATCGATATGGCCAGGCTGAAAAATATACCGGTAATGTGGAATTGTGCCCCAGCCCGTGCATTCGATGTTTCGTATATCCCGAAAATCAACATACTTGTTTTAAACGAAGTTGAAGCGGGTTTTCTGGCAGAAATGAAAGTGGAGAATGAAACCGATGCAGCAATTGCTGCACAAAAACTGGTTGCCAGCGGGGTAGAAAAAGTAATTATCACGCTTGGCCCGAAAGGCGCTTTTGTTTTAACAAGAACCGAAAAAGTAAGTGTGCCGGCGTTTAAAGTGGAAGCTGTTGACACCACTGCCGCGGGCGATACTTTCTGTGGCGCTTTTGCTGTTGCATTAGTTGAAGGTAAACCACTGAAAGATGCATTGCAATTTGCCAGCGCCGCCGCCTCCATTTCGGTTACCAGAATGGGAGCGCAACCTTCGGCCCCAACGCGAAAGGAAATCGAGGCATTCCTGAAAAATCATTGAAGTTTGTTGTGTTTCGATTTTTTAACAGTTTAAAAACTGTTTGCCTGATTATGGCTGAATTTGTGGCACGATTTTTAATCATCGAATATTTTTTATAAGCGTATTTTGAAAAACAATTAAAAACAGAAAACATGAAACACATTTTGATTTTATCCTTTTTTATTGTGCCTTCGTATTTTGCCGGAGCACAAATCAGCGAACAAGCTGCAAAACCATACATTGAAGTAGTTGGAAATGGTGAATTGGAAGTCATTCCGAACGAAATTTACGTCAGTTTTACGCTGAAAGAAAGAATGGATGGGAAAAAGAAAATCGAAATTGAATCGCAGGAAAAGGAACTGAAGAAACAGTTACAGAAAGCAGGTTTCGATTTGGCAAACCTGACTCTGGCCGATGCTTCGGCCGATTTTGTAACTATTAAAAGGAAAAACAAGGAAGTGCTTGCAGCAAAAAATTATATCATGAAAGTGACTAATACTTCTGATGTTGCTTCGCTTTTTGAACTACTTGACAATGTTAATGTATTAAACGGGGACATCACACGTGTGGCTCATTCAGAAATTGAGAAATACAGGAAAGAAGTTAAAACTCTGGCCATGAAGGCAGCCAAAGAAAAAGCCGGGTATTTACTGGAAGCCATTGGCGAAAAAGTGGGAAAACCGCTGATGATCCAGGAACGCGAAAACTACGATGACTTTATGCCAATGCCCAGAATGATGGCTAATGTGAAAATGATAGCTGAAGACAATGAGATGGATGCACAACCTGAAATTTCGTTTCAGAAGATAAAACTGAAATACTCCATTTTCGCCCGTTTCGAGATTCAATAAAAAAACTTAAAAGATAGTTAGTGGCCTCGTTTTCAGAAGAAACGGGGTCGAATTTTATTTCAGGATAAGAATTTTTCCAATCTGAAAACCACAATTTTCCACGAGTTCCGGTGCATTTTTCATCGCTTCGGAAAGCGAAATTGGTTTATTTACAATCGAAACAAGCAAATCGAAGCCCGAATCATACAGTTTTTCGTACCCTTTTCCGAGTGTTCCGGCAACACCAATCATGGGTTTGTTGTGCTTTTTTGCCAGTTGAGCCACACCAAATGGCGCTTTTCCGTTGGCGGTCTGCTCATCCAGTTTTCCTTCAGCAGTAATTACAAAGTCTGCCCTAGCAATTCTGTTTTCAAGGTCAATAATTTCAGCAACAAGCTGAAATCCGCTGACAAGTTTTGCTCCGGTGAAAGCCATTAATCCACCGCCCAAACCACCGGCAGCACCAGCTCCCGGAATATTTTCAATATCGGGAAGGAGTTGATTTCTGATGACTTCAGCATAATTTTTTAGCGCATTGTCCAGTTGGTTCACCATTTCAGGAGTTGCGCCTTTTTGCGGTGCATAAACTGCAGAGGCTCCGTCAGGTCCGGTAAGCGGATTGGAAACATCACATGCAACAATCATTTCCGGCAGATTTTTTTCAAACAAAGTAAGGTCGATATGGGAAAGTGCTGATAGTTGCCCACCAACGGGTGAAAGGATATTCCCATTACTGTCGATGAATTTTGCGCCAAGTGCCTGTGCCATTCCGGCACCTCCATCGTTGGTGGCGCTGCCACCGATACCCATGATAATTTTTTGGCATCCTTCGTTAATCGCAAAACTGATGAGTTCACCAGTTCCAAAGGTTGTGGTGATTAAAGGGTTTCGGTCTTCTGATTCGATATGTTCAAGTCCGCTGGAAGCAGCCATTTCAATAAATACAGTCTGGCTGTCGGCAGAAAATCCGATAGCTCCTTCAATTGGTCGCATTAAAGCATCGTGAACTTTGAATTTTCTGAAATAACCACCGGTTCCGTTCACCAAAACACTACAAAAGCCTTCTCCTCCATCGGTAACCGGTGCTAAATCAAAAGTTGCATCAGGAAGTGCTTTCTCAATACCCGATTTTAAAAGTTGCGCCACCTCATCAGCCGCCAGTGATTCTTTAAACGAATCAGGCGCAATCAAAATATGCGGCGATCTTTTCATCAGTTTCTTTCTGTTTTTTCAGGGTTGAATAATCAACTTTTTGGTTTGAACCGCTTCCCCGGTTTTTAAAGCAACAATGTAAATTCCGGCATAAGGCTGTTTTTCGGGTTGAAGGAAAATACTGTGATTTCCGGCAGGCCGGGTTTCACTCATCAATGTTTCAAGCAGTCTTCCGTTCATATCGAAAAGCAAAACTTCAACTTTTTCGGTGCTGTTAATATCAAAATCGAAATAAAAGCTGTTTGATGTCGGATTCGGGTAAATTTCGAATTGATTGTTTCCGGTAACAGCTATTTCCTGGTTTGCAGTAACCGACATCTCATCATCGGTGCCGGGTGAACCATTGGTGTATTTCGAAACGGTCCAATAGGCCACTGAATCAGGATTTAATTTTGGGTTTTTCTCAACCGAAACCAACGAGTAACCGTTGCCATCGGGTTCCTTGGGCCACGGAATCTCATCATCGAATGTAAAGGCGATGATTATCTGGTTTGAACTGGCTTGTACAATAACCTGTTCTCCGCCATTCGAAAGGCTGCCTGAGTAAACAAACCGGGGTTGAAATCCATAAAGTGTATTAAACTCAACTGCATTTGAAGCTACCACCATCATATTTCCGGGGGCAATTGTTGTTCCTGCCGGAAATGTGAACTGGATACCATCGGTTATTGAAACGCCGGAGATATCGATTGTTTTTGAACCTGTATTTTTGAATTCAATAAATTCGAGTTCTTTGCCATCAATTCCGTTTTGATCGGCAGGATGATAATGAAGTTCGGTAACTTTAAAAGCTGTAAAAAGCCCGGAGTCATCAAAATAAATTTCGTGCAGGGCGCTCCAGTTAATCCCGTTTTTAACCCTCGATTTCAGAATAGTTCCCGGAGTTACGCTAATGCTTTTTGAGTTTCCGGCGTTGATGGCTGCGGCTGCTGTGCCTCCGCCAATTGTTCTGGGGTCGGTTCCGTTTGTGGTGTAAAAAATCTCACCGGCAGCATTTGAATGCTCCAGCAACAAACCATAATTTTCTGAAATTGTAATTTTTTCGTCGGTGATTACTGTGCCATTGTGTTTGAAAACAGGTGGCTGAATAGTAACATAAAGCTTTTCAGCAATCAGTTGTTGCAAAACAATATCCGACCGGTAGGGCATATAGTCATTCAGCACCTGGTTTACGGCAGGTAACCAGTGGTCATCTTTAGTACGGGCCCAGTTACTTTTACTGTCGCCCCAACGGGCCGACTCGGCAATTATGGCCATATCAATTTCTTCAGCAGTGTTTTTGAAACGTGCCTTGCAGGAGTCGGGAGTAAGTGCACCCTGGTTAAAAAAATGTTTGTAACCCCTGTCGGCAAAACGCTGTCTGTATTCGGCATTCGATGAAAGCCTGAAATGAAGCCACTGCGGGTGAAATTTCTGGAACCGGTTTACATACATATCCTGAACGGTGCCGAGGTTTACCCTGTTTTCCTGAATCCCTATTCCGGGAGAAACAGCATCGGTAAGTAATGAATGTTCCGCATCGTGGGCAAAAAAACGAAATCCCTGATTCTTGTCGGTTCTGTCATAAATGGCATAAAAATTATTGGGATACACATTGTTGCTGAATTTTGAAACTGGAGCATCGAAGTTGCCGCTATAAAAAATCACAAGCATATAATCAATCAGGTTGTCAATATCTACCAAAACCGGAAGAGCTGTATCGCGCACTCCTGCCGCATTCAGTCCCAAAAGTTTGAAATAGTTGGTGTTGGATGTAAATCCGGATTGGCTCAATGACCAGACTTTTTCATACGAAGCCGTATTGCCATCAGTAGCTTCAATTTCATACAGACGAAAATCATCGCCTATATCAACCTTTATCACATCATAATCATCGGTATTTCCTCCAAAGTACGATTTTGCAAAATAAGCTTCAGAACGTTCCTGTGTTTGATAAAGACCCCAGTACAAACCGTTCAGGTACAGATGGTAAGCACGGCTCCGGGTGTGCGGCTGATTCATGTCGCGCTGGGTATCGCGCGAAAACAGATCGCGGTTCAGCGTTTGGTATCGGGCATGGTCGTCACCATTTGCCCACGAATAGTTTTGTCCGGTGCGCAGATCCATTTTGTCAAATTCAGCTACTCCTTCGTTACCAAACAAAGGGTATTTCAATTTTCCCTCGCCATAATCGCTTCTGAAAAAGAAGCGGAAAGCATGTTTGGGATAATCGCCATGCCGGCTCCAACCTCCGCGAATGCGCAGTCCGGCATCGATATTAAAACCGGGGCTTCCATCGGGATTAATGAGTTCAACATTAGCCGGGCGTTCCCAATCTGAGCCATGATATTCGGCATTAACATATATTCCGGATTGAGCATTAAAAAGATTTGCCATGTCGGTAGTAATCGCTATCGAAGGAATATCGAGTAAAGAAACTTCGATAAGGTTATTGTAACGCGGATCGCTTGTAACCTTTGAATCCATGGGCAAATCAATCCGCTGGTCGTTAATACTGTTTACCGGCCAGCTTCCTCCGGGATGTGCCTGGTTTTTAACAGAACTCAGAAACAAATAGTTTTTTGTTACAGGTTTACCGGGATCAAAATCTGTTTCGAATTTTGAAGCGCGTAGAACAACACCGCCGGTTTTTCCCCTGCCTCCTGCCGTGCTGTTTGGGTCGATCACAACGTGAACTGGCGATACTTTGCTGATGGCTGACGTTGAATACCGCGGATCACTTCCATCGAGTGTGTATTTTACTGATTCGCCTGATTTTTCGGTACTGATTGTGGTGGTAAAGGGTTGTGTATAAAATCCGCTTTGTACTGAAATTGTTGCTTTGCCTGTTTCAGGGAGTTTTTTTATCGTTTCAACTTTAACACCCAGATAGAAATCGCTACTAACTTTTGAGACATTAAATCCTTGAACTGCAATTACATTTGTTCCGTTTACCAGATTTAATTTGTCCTTATTAAATACAATACTTGTCCATTCACCGAATTCATGGGTATTGATTGCTCCCGATGTATAAGCATAATCAGTCCCCACATTGGCTTTCATTACCTCCTGGCCATTAACCCAAACAACAAAACCATCGTCGTAATCGCAATATATTCTTAGCTGGTCAAAATCATCATTATTCAACACAATTTCTTTTCTGATGTAACAGGTGGTGTAATTATTTTGCATGTCGGCAAGTTCAGTTCCACCAACACCATCGCCATAACGGAAAGGTGCAGACCCCAGAGGCCAGGCCGTTACACTAAATCCTTTCTCGCGCCATGAATTCATCGGATTTGAGGCTTCCGTTTTTCCTTTATAATACGACCACTGCGCATTCCAGTCAATAACGGTTTGTGTCTGCGATTTTACTTGTAACCCGAAAAATAGTAGTATCAGAAAAAATATGGTTGATTTAATTCTTGCCATTGGTTATTATTTAAGCACAGCCTTGATTTTTATTGGTCTTACTAATCTCTTTTCGTCGGATAGGCCGTCAAAATTAGAAACATTTTTCAGGTTGTAATAACGCGTCGATTGCAAATCAGCTTGTTTAAACAGCTTTTAGCTGACCATCTCCCGTTTTTAAAGTTCAAATATTCGTGCAAGTCATAACTGCCCATCCTCTTGGGAAATTTCTGGCGGGGGAATAAAAGCTCACGGCGTCATGTGTGCCAGCAAAATTTTTATTATTGCACTGATTTTGTAATATACAAAATTTCGCAGTTCACTGATTTCTTCTTGTTCAGTGTTTTTATTGCACTTTCCAGTAACAACTTTATAGGCAGCGAGGAGAGGGAAGAATATATAACACTCATGGCTATTGTCAATATAGCCATGAGTGCTTTGTAAGCCCTCGAACATTTTAATCTGGATATCCTCCAGGTTGTAACAACTCTTTAATCATATTTTTGGGAGATGGTGAATTTTTTTTCATACCATCGATCGATGGTCAATATATTATTATATTCGTAGCGATATGAAGGTTTTAATTTTAGGGTTGAAATGAAAGTGGAGATGATTAGAATTGACCTTGATGATTAACCAATAAAAATGTATATTAACAGATTTTAAATTTTCTAAAACAATAATTATTAATTAAAAACAGAGATTATGAGAAAAATTTTTACTTTGATTTTAGGTTTAATGCTCGTTTCGGTTGCGTTTGCACAGAAGCCGGAAGGTGTAATTAAGAAGGCATCTGTAGCTTCTAATATGACTGGCATCATTGAACAAGAAAACCTTATTAAGAATGGTGATTTTGATTTAGTTAAAGCAGATGGCTCACCGGAAGAGTGGGGTGGCTGGATTGACGGCGGCTGGGGTGACCCGTGGACTGTTGTAGATGGTGCGGTTAAGATAACCAGTCTGAAGGAAAATGTTAACGAGCAGTGGCATGTTCAATTCAGTCAGACGGATTTGGGTGCAATGCCTGACATACCTTACGTTCTTAGTTTTGTTGCCTGGGGTTCGGAAGACAGGGCGGTATCAGTTGATTTTGAAGATACTCCAGCCAATGGTTATAATCGCTATGGTGCCACTTCTGATCCTGAAGGGATTAACGGTAGGTCAGAATGGCATTTTAATGTAACTACTGAGCCTAAAAGATTTACTTTTAATGTTACTTTCGATCAATTAAAGGAAACAACTGTTCAAAAAATTCAGTTTATGCTCACCCAGGATTTGGGTACTGTTTATCTTGATAGTATCACTTTGGTTACTGGTACAGAAATAATTCTTATTGATAATATCAATCTTACCGGTGGAGCAATTAACACTGACAATGATACACTGCAAATTGTAACCGAAATTCTTCCTGAAGATGCTACCCAGACATTAAAATGGAGTATTAAGAGAAGCGATGGCGGTGTAGCCAGAGCCAGCATCAGTCGCGATGGAGTGGTTACTCCTGTGCTGAATGAAGAACTTATTATTCAGGCTACATCTGCAGATGGTTTTATTCTTTCTAATGAGGTAACGGTTTCAATTACAGGGCAGATTGCCGATGCTTTTGAACTGAGCTACATAAAGAATGGCAAGTTTGATGTATTTAGAGATTCAACTTTTGAGCCAGGTGCCCCATGGTCGGGTAGTTCAACAGTTGTTGATGGTGTGCTTCAAATATCAAATCCTGCTGCTGGTGCAAATCCATGGGATTGGACTGTTGGACAGGAAATTGCAATCCCGGCATCGTTAAAAGATCAACCCTTTATTCTTTCTGTGACATTATGGGCGTCTGAGCCAAGAATTTTTGATGTGGATTTTGAACTTACAGGTGGCAATTATGACAGATTTGGTGACACATCGGATCCAAAATCTCCAGATGGTAAAACGCAATGGAGATTTGACCTCACCACTGAACCAACAACCTATATTCTTAAGATTGAAAATTTCGGAAGGATGGATACAAGAACTCAGAAGTTCAATCTTTTTGCAGGTATGGCTACTCCAACTGTTTTTGTTGACAATGTGTACGTGATTAGTGAAGCAGATTTGGAGTTAATTCCTGAAAACGTTATCTTGAATGGTGATTTTGCTCAGGTTGAAGGTGATGGCCAGGGTACTAAATGGACCGGTGGTTGGACCGATGCTTCTCCCAAACATAAAGTTGTTGATGGTGTTTCTGTTCATACTCCACTTGCAACTGGCGACATTTGGAGGTACCAATTTGCGCAGAATGGGTTGACGGCTAAACCCAATGTCCCTTATGTTTTTAAATTTAAGGCATGGGCTGCTGCCAATAGAACTTTTAATGTTGACTTTGAAGATACAGCAGCAAATGGTTACAACAGATACGGAGCTACAAAAGATACTAGATCATCCAATGGCCGATCGGATTGGACATTCGATATTACAACAGAACCTACATGGTACACTTTCGATGTAACTTTCGATCAAATAAAGGAAACCACGGATCAAAAGGTACAATTTATGCTTGGCACATCAGATATTGTTACGTATATCGATAGCATCTATTTGCTCAGCGAATCTGTCAGTGGAGAACAGGTTAATGTTGAAAATATTGTACTTACAGGTGGAACAATTACCACTGATAATGGCACATTGCAAATTGGGGCACAAATTATTCCGGAAAATGCAACCAACACAAAAATAAAATGGAGTGTTGCCACGGCTGAAGGAAGTACAGGAAGGGCTACAATAAACGACGCTGGGTTGCTTAGCGCTATTCTCGACGGAACAGTTACGGTGACAGCAAAGTCTGCTGATGAATTGGTTATTTCAACGGTAGATGTTGTAATCAGTGGTCAAGTTGTTACAGAGGATGACGTAAGCATTGTGAAGAATGGTAAATTTGATTTATTAAAAGCTGATGGTATTTCTGCTACTTATTGGGAAGGCTGGACAGATGCTTCACCCGCACACGCAGTTACAGATGGAGTTTCTGTTCATAATCCTGCTGCTAGTAGTGATACCTGGAAATATCAGTTTATCCAGAAAAACTTAACAGGGTTGCCAGATATTGACTATGTTGTAAATTTTACCGCATGGGCCGATGTTGCAAGATCAATTAATGTTGATTTTGAGGATGGTCCGAATGGTAATAATAGATACGGTGCATCAAGTGACCCAGAAGCAACAGGAGGTGGACTTACAGGGCGTTCAGACTGGATTGTAAGTATTACTACCGAGCCTAAGAAATATACGCTTCATGTCAATTTCGATGAAATTGTGCCAACTACGGTTCAGCAGATAGCTTTTTTCCTTGGAAACTTTGCATCGGCAAGTACTGTTAATATTGACAACGTTTCGGTGATTAGTGTAGCAGATTTGGCATTAATAACTTCAATTGCTCAAAATAGCATGCAGTCGTTTAAAGTATATCCAAATCCGGCAGTAAATAAACTGAATATTGATCTTTCTGCTGCTAACACTACTGTAGCCATCTACAACAGCGTTGGTATTAAAATGGAAGAAACAATAGTAACCGGCACACATCATGAGTTCGATGTTAGCCGCTATACAAAAGGTTTGTATTTTGTAAAAGCGAATAACGCGGTTGTAAAATTTGTAAAATAAATTCTAAACTGAATATTTTTGAAAAGGTTGTCTCATGCGAGGCAGCCTTTTTTTATAAAAGAAAGCCCCTCCCGACCTCCCCGAAGGGGAGGAGCAAAGTAAAGGAATTCATTGCAGAGACAATTTGGGAGTGGATGCTATCCGTTAATGCGAAAAGGCTTGTTGGATTATTCATCGGGTGAACTGAAAGTCACCCGGTGAATGTTGACCCTTTCGAATGCAGGAAAGCTACGAAAGAATACCGCCATATTTATTCTTTTATTCTAATCAAGTCATGATATAAGAAAGAACCGTTCCCTCTATTTGATTTCAGAAGGAACGGTTCTCTTTTCACATCAACAGCTTCACTAAAAAAAAGGCTGTCAGTAATCTGCAGCCATTTTTTTAGAATTTGAAATAAAATCTTATTTAAAAGGCAGATACCAGTTTGCGGGATTCATCAGTTTTGCATGTACCTGGTCGTAATACGGAGTACCTTCAAATTTAGCTGCAACTTTGTCGGCAAGATATGCAGGATCATTCCTGCGCTCTGCAACACGAACCAAATCTGTCCAGCGTTTACCTTCGAATGCCAGTTCCAGCGCTCTTTCATCAATAATAAAATCTTCGATTAACGTTGTAATTGAATCGGCAGAAATCATATTTTTTGGTACTTCACGCGATTTCAGATAAGCCCTGCCCCTTACACCAAGGTTAGCCGACCATCTTGCAAATGCAGGTGGTTTTGGGTTTTCTTTATTCACTCCCTGGTTTAAAAGCATCAATGCATATTTTCGCGAGGTTGCATCTCCCATGCGGTTATAAGCTTCTGCCAGCATTAAATGAATATCGGCTGCCCTGGATAAAATAATATCAGTACTGGAGGGATCGTTTTGGTCAACAGCATATTTTGTAATAAAAGGTTCGCTAAAAGTATAAGTAGAATCACTTGTCCATTCGAAAGACTTCAAATTAAATGTAATAGCTCCTCTCCACAAATCACCCTGTGCTCCGGTTGCATCTACCTGCGCAAGAAATGAGTCAACCAGCAATGTTGTGGGTTTAACCAGATACTGACGGTCATACCCCATCCAGTCGGCAAGAGGATTGAATTGATCTTCGGCCCTTGAAAACGGGATTACAGAAATATTTTCAATTCCATTTGATTCGGCATTCAGAAATATTGCACCCCATGCTGCATTTTGATATGATTTATCAACTTTGAGCATCGCCGTCTGATTTCCATAACTTTCGCAGGCAAGTTTCAGGTATTTGGCGGCATCGGCGTATCTGCCAACTTCGAGATACAATTCACCAAGAAGTGCTTTGTTGTTCACATAATGGGGAAATCTTAATTCCTGATACTTTGTTGTAGTGTATTCCGACTTGAAATAGGTTTCCAACTGATTGATCAGCGTGTCGAGAATAGCATCTTTGGTTAAAACGGTCTGTGAAAGATTTTCGGGCAGCGAAGTGAGGTTATCATCGATATAGGCAACCTGATTGTACAACCTTGCCAGTGTAAGGTAAGTCCAGGCCCGCATCCCCACTAATGCACCTTTAACCGAATAAGCTGTCAATTCATCATAATTTCTGTCTTTTTCACCAACTTTGTCAATATTAACCAGCACTTCGTTTACATTAACAATAACCTTGTAAAGATCGGATGGATTCACAATTGGATTTGTTGCCGAAATCATCTGGTAATTTATTTCTCTTAAATACGAGTCGGCATTTGGTGTAACTTCCATCATGTCCGACCGTAATCCGTCGAGCATAATCAATTTTGGCATTGCATCCTGCAGCGTAATAATAGCGCCCTGCATCGAAACATTAGCGTCAATCATTGACTGATAATGCTGATCCGGAGTAATTCTGTCACCGGCAGTCTCGTTAAAGAAATCATCCGTACATCCGAAACTTAAAATCAGAATCGCACTGAAAATAGCCAGTAAGTATGGTGTTATTCGTGTTCTGTTTTCCATTTTATTTCAATTTTTCCTGTTATAAGTTTAATTTTAAACCAATAATAAACGATTGGGTTTGTGGCATTTTACCATAATCAACTCCCATATAAAACGGATTGTTCATGTACATGAAATCCGGATCGTAACCTGAGTAATTGGTTACAGTGAAGAGGTTTGTGGCGGTTAAATAAATAGCAACCCCTTTTATAAAACCCTTTATTGGCGGAACATCATAGTTCAATGTTAACTGGCCAAGGCGCAGGTATGAACCATCTTCAATCCAGCGGTCAGAAAAAGCCGTATTGCCCGATGGATCACCGTATGCCATTCTTGGCAAAACAGCACTGGTATTCGTTGAAGTCCATCTGTCGAGAACTGATTTCGACTGGTTGTCATATTCGCTCATCGATTCGGTTTTATACCTTACATAATTGAATACATCATTACCAACTGAATAGTTTAATACTGCAGAAAGCTGAAAATTCTTGTATGCAAAGGCTGTAAATATATTACCAAAAAGTTCGGGACTTGGATCCCCGATTATGCTTTTGTCGTTCTCATTAATAATATTATCGCCGTCATCAACAAATTTAATATCACCCTCCTTCATCATAGCTCCGTTCGGCCCCATAATTTTGCCTGCTTCGGCGCTTGAAAGCAGTCCATTGGTTTTGTAACCGTAATAAGCATTTACTACGTTACCTTCTGATGTAATAAACTGGGCAGCATCAATGGTTGTGATAATACTTGTAGTATTTGGATTAATGAATGTAAGACTTTTTACTTTGGTAATTTCTTTACTAACCGATGCTCCAATTGTCCAAATCAATTTGCTAAACTGTAACCGGGTGTCAGCAGAAACCTCAAGTCCTGTAACTTCAAGTTTACCGCCATTGTCATAATAATCGGTATAACCAAAGGTTGAAGGAAGTTCCTGCCGGATAACCAGGTTGTTTACATTCGATTTAAAGAAATCGACATGAACGTTAAGTTGTTGTTTTAATACGGAAAGGTCGATACCGGCATTAATAGTGTTCTTTTTCTCAAGTTCCATGTCTTCATTTGGTATGATTTCGCGGGTTAAAACACCTGATCCATTTATCCTGCGGTCGGTGTAATACAATTTCGAATTATCGTAAACACTGCTGAACATATTTCCGGCAACAGAGTACGATGCCCTCAGTTTTAAATCTTCAAGCCAGCTTGACTGGTTCAGGAAATCTTCTGATGAAAGCCTCCATGCACCTCCAACAGAAGGATAAAAATTATAGCGATTTGATTCATTTGTGGCCGAATTTCCATCATAAGAAATGTTACCGTTTACAAAATATTTATTTCTGAAATTATAACTGATGTCACCGTAAAATGACATCCATCCCAGGCCTCTGTTGTCTCCGACAGTAGAACGGAGGAAACTGTACTGCGAGCCCTGTCCAAGACTTTTAAAATCATCGGATGGTGTATTCAGGTCGGTACTTAAGTTATACTTGTAGCTGTTTTGCATAATCCTGAATCCGGCATTTGCCACAACTGAATGACCCGAAGCTGTTTTGTTTGTATAGGTAAATGTTGTATGATTCTGTGTTGAACGGAATTCAAACACAAAATCGCCTGGACTGTTGTAGGCTGAATCAACCTGTACCATACCAATATCAGGTAAGAAAATATTTTCGCGTGAGTTATTGAAATTTATACCTATGAGTGTTGACAGGTTAAAATGTTCGTTAAACCGGTAAGCAGCAGTTATCGAAGACAGAAAATGATAATTCCGGTTTGAACCCTGTGCATTCTGCGTAATTGCAGTTGGATTACTTACCATAAAAACATCACCCACATCATCCAGGTAATCAAGCATAGTGCCTGTTTCCGGATCCCTGGCGTAAGGCGCCATTATGGATGGTTTTAAAGCTGTTGCCAGCACCGGGTTTTTCCACGCACTCGGTCCCTGGTTTGCCAGTTTGCTGTCGGCCAGTGATAATTTGGCATTTGGAATTATTGAGAATTTATCGGTGATATTGATCTTACCATTAATACGCAGGTTATATCTTGTATATCTCGAATTATCGTAAATACCATTGTGCGATAAATAACCTGTAGAAATATTATATGTAGCAATATCATCACCTCCCTTTAGGAAGAAATGGAATTTTGAAACAGCCGCAGGTGAATATGTTTCATCCTGCCAATCGGTACTGTTATTGTATTTATAATAATCTTTTGATGACGCATTGCCGTTCAGCCATGGATACATGGTATTAATTTCGTTTGAATTATACCCTTGTGAATTTAACATTTCAGTGAAATAATTTTTAAACTCACCTGCATCGAGTAAATCCTGACTTTTTGGAGCCATTGTTACACCGCCATAAGCAGAAAACTTCATCACGGTACTGGTTTCAGCTTTTTGTTCTGTATTAACATTGATTACTCCGTTTGAACCGGCAGCGCCAAGATATGACAGACCATCTTTCAATACTGAAATGTCGGAAATATCATCGATATCCAAAACATCCATTGGATTTAAGGCAAATCCTTCCAAAAGGCTTGAATTGGCATACGAATAATCGTGAATCATGCCATCAATTACCAGCAAAGGTTCTGTGTTGGCATACAAGGAGGATATTCCGCGTACACTCATAAAAGTTCTGTGGCCCGGCATACCCGATTGTTGTACCACCGACATTCCCGGAACCTTTCCCTGTAGCGCCTGATCGAACGAGGTTACATTTGAATATTTTACATCGCCTGAAGTAAGCGAGGTAACTGAATATACAGCATCTTTAACGTTTACCAGCCCCGTTGGTGTGTAAAACGAATTGTCAAAAGTTCTGTAATCGGCAGACACAAGAGATACAGTAATAAATTCCCTCCCGTTCAGGAATATGTTTCTCACATTGTATCCGGGAAGGTTAATGGTTAATTCTGCTTCCAGATTGGGTACTGAGATGGTAAATTCTCCCTTTTCATCCGTATCTGCAGTTGTACCTGTTGATGATACCGAAATTGTAACCTGTTTTAGAGGGAGTCCGGTGCCTGATTCCGTAACCACACCTTTAATATTTATTTCAGGTGTCTGCGCCATCAGCGGCTGACTGATGTTGATGGCAAAAAACAAGGTTAAAAGAGATAAACAGGTTGAGTATAAGTTTCTTTTTGTCATTTCAAAACTGTATTAAATTATTTAACAGGTATTGAATTAATTAATTGGCGTAAATATGACTGTGTCCCAAAACATCAATCCAGGGCTTGTAGTAACTATTTTAATTTTATGTGTTGCGGTTGTATTCCAGTCAACTTCAGCCCAGGTTGCTCCAGGTGTCGCATCAGTGCTTTTGATCAGTGCCGTATTTACACCATCAACATAAACGGCGAAATTAGTACCACCCCATTGATATGATGTAATTTTATATTTCCCTTTCATTATTTTGGGTGTGGTTACTTCGCACCACCACCAACCACTCATCGAAAGGCAGTCCCAATTTACTTGTACAGGAGCATCATGATTTTTATAATAATACAGCAAATAATCGCCTTCCCACTTAATATTGGCAAAAGTATTCTTCCCATCAAACCAACGTTCGTAATATTTTGTGTAATAGTCGCCTTGTTTCATATCGAAATGGTCGGTAGTTTCCCATGTCAATGTTACGGGTATAGGTTGTTCAACAGGTAAAAGTCCTGAAATTGTATGAACAGTGCCGTTTTTCGCGGGATTATTGCTCTGGTCGATTACAAACGGAGTATATTCTTTGGTCTTCGGATTCATGCTAAGTTTATAGTCCGTATCAACTGTTATGGAAACGTTGTTGTCGTAAGTCAGTGTTGGATAAAGATTTGTATTTAGTTTCAAATCGCTGAGGTAGTAGGTATTTGCAAGACAATGATATTCCATATACCTGTAAAATCCGTTATTCATGTAAGTAAGACTGTCGGGTGCATCAGTATATTCCTCAATTAAATCGTTGATGGATTTTATACCAAACCTGTTATAGGTGGAGTCGGCTATAGCCAGTATTGTGAAACGAGTACGGGCCGGTCTTTTACCATACATAAAAGATATGGTCTGCAGTGTATCTTTCAGATTTGTTCGTTTTAATCCTTCGGTAAATATGGAATAGGAGGGATTGCCAGCGAGTACTTCGTAAATATTTTTTGTAATGGGGTCAAGCACTTTATTAATGTGATGAACCACACCATTCGAAGCAATAATATCTCTTTTAATGATTTTACTGTACTTATTCAGGATAATATCAGCACCCTCAAATTCGGTAACAACAAAATCGCCGATTGCATTTGGCTCGCTGATTGCTCCCAGGCCAATATCACCGGTTTCGATTTTAATACCTATGATATGGTTTAGTGTTAGCGTCTTTAAAAATTCTTCACTAAATTCAGTATATGATTTTACTCCTTTCTCAGTATAGTAAGCTTTCATTTGCTCATCAGACGGTAGGAACAAGGTAAATGGCCCACGAACTGCCAAAAGACTGTTTAGCCCGGTACTCTCCAAAATCTTGTTAAATTCAGAGAATTCCTCGTTACTCTCTACATATTCGGTTATTACCTGCTGGGTAGAATCAACTTTCCATAAAATCGGTTCCTGCTTGCACCCAAACAGAATCAAGGTAAACAAAATCAATTTGCTGATCTGTGTTGGAATACGCCAAACTATATTTTTCATAACAATAACTTTTAATTTTTTTTAGCGATCGTAATAAGGATTCTGAACCAGGTTCTGGTTGTAAATAAGCTCATGTTCAGCTATTGGTAAGTAATAGCTTAACGTATCATATACTTTTGTTTTTAAAATCGCCTGTTGCTTAATGTCAGCGCCCGAAAGAATCATGCTGATAATAATCTGTTTATTTTCAAATTTATTTCTTTTGGCGGCCCGCAACAAATCAAACCAGCGTTTTCCTTCGAAAAGAAACTCCCTTCCTTTTTCGTCTAAAAGAGCATCTCTTAAATCAGCTTTTTCAGAAGCATCTTCATAAGGCATACCTGCACGTAACAAACTTTCCCTTATCAGGTTGTTGGCTTCGTCAAACTTGTTAAGTTCAATTGCTGCTTCGGCCTTTATGAGAAGTATGTCGGCATACCGGTAAATATTCCAATTGGCGTCACGCTCAGTTCCTGTCCTGGAAACAAGACCCAATGCATCTTTTCCCCTGTATTTCCATATTGCTTCTTTACCTCCGTAATGACGAAGATCTTCCTTGTCCATTATTAAGGTCAGATTTCGTGTATCTATTTCTGCTCCCCCGCCCCCATAGGTAGGAACCAAATCATAGTAAATCGGGTTTTCCTGGTTATCAAGTGCATCATTGTACTGAAGTTCAATTATACTTTCCAAGGCTGAGTTGCCCGGATAAAAAACATTAAACATGGTTTCGGTACTTTCAAGAGAATACATTCCTGTATTAATTAACAAATCGCAGTATTCATAGCATTTTTGGTACTGTTCACTCCAAAGGTAAACATCTGCCAAAAGTGCCATAATTGAGTATTTGTTTGCCCGTCCGTAAAAATAATGATTATCATTCCCCTGAAATTCTGTTGTATATGCCATATCCTTGGCTTTCAAAAGATCGCTGATGATCTGATTGACAACTACATTCTCAGGGCTTTTCCCAATATAAAGATTAGTAGTGTCAGAAACTGATGCATCCAAAACCAACGGAACATCCTTCCATAAACGCACAAGATAGAAATAGGACAACGAACGGATAAACAGCGCTTCGGCTTCAATAGCCTCCATCATCTCTTTTGTAAATGTTTTGTCCTTTGCAAATACCTCATCGTCATAAAACATCAGTGTATTTGCCAGATTAATTGCCGCATAGTAATCTTTCCAGTTAACAACCGGATTTGTAGGACTAATATTGCTGGCTCCAATTTGTGCGTAATTGGCAAACTGGGCACCTGAAAAATTTACCAAATCGGCACGCACCTCGCCATGTATTAATGATTGAAGACTTGCTTTCCGCATGGCATTATATGTAGCTGCAAGAGCACTGTTTACATCAGCCGTTTTTGTCCAGAATTTCTCTTTTATCAGGTCATTTTCAGGGGCAACCGTTAAGTAATCCTGACATGATGTAGTTGCAATAACTAATGCTGAAAGGGCAATTATTACCGAACCTTTTATATTGAATTTTCTCATTGAATTAATATTTAATTGTTAGAAAATAATATTTAATCCAAGCATGAATCTTTTACTTGGCGGGGTTTTACTTAAGTCTTTTGGCAGTGAATCAGGCCTTGTTGGCGGAGCAACATCCGGGTCCTGTCCTGAATAATTGGTCCAGGTGTAAAGATTGTATGCAGTGGCAAATAATTTCATATCGCTCAACTTTAACCGTCTGCTAAATTCGGGGTTAACATTATAACTCAGCGATAATGATTTTAACCTGATGTACGAACCATCTTCAACAAAACGGTCGGAACCTAACCAGTTAAAACCCTGGTTGTAAAGTGCCCTTGGCATATCGGTTATATCACCTTCTCTTCTCCAGCGCCAATCGGTTGCAGTACTCTGATTATCGTAGTTATACATTTTTTCGGTATCCATGCGGGTTTGATTGATAATCTCCTGTCCGTATTTGAAATAAAAGAAGGAGTTCAGGACAAAACCCTTGTATTGAATCCTGAATCCGGTACCACCCATAACTTTTGGATTTAAATCGCCCAGATATACAAGATCAAGTTCATCAATTTTTCCATCGTAATTCTGGTCTTTATATTTGGCATCACCACCTTCAAATACATAACCTGAAGGACCACCCATGATCATTGACAAGGGAGTGTCTGAGCCTATACCATAAACCGGGTCTCCATTTTCATCCTTTACAATTGCATCGGCATCAGAAACATATACTCCTTCATACTCGTATCCGAAAAATCCTCCAAGGGGTTCTCCTGGTGTGATACTGATTTTATAGTTTCCATTTTCGAGCATATTGCCATATTCAAGGCTGTAGTTTTCGGGCAATCGAATTACCTTATTTTGGTTACTCGACAGGTTAAGATTAAAATTCAACTGGAAATCTTTTTTCCGGATAATTGTATAGTCAATCATAAATTCATACCCCCTGTTTTCCATTTCGCCATCGTTACGGTCGATACTGCTAAAACCTGTATGATCCGGAATTCCTGAATTCTCGAGGTAAAGGTTTAATGTTTTTTTGACGTAATAGTCAAATTCAATATTCATCCTGCTGTTAAGACCAATAAAAGAAAGTCCGGGGTTTAGCTGGTCGATGGTTTCCCACTGAAGACTTGTCAGCTCTATTCCGTTGGGCTGAACTCCCTGCATATCCATATAAGAATAACTTGAGCCTGCCTTATAGGTATTATAGTAAAGGTAGTTTCCGGCAGGAGAGTTGCCACTTTGCCCCCAACTCATTCTTAGTTTCAAATCGTCAATAAAAGTGGCACTTTGCATGAATTCTTCGCCCGAAAGGCGCCAGAATCCTGCAACAGTTGGAAACAAACCCCAGCGGCTTTCCTCACTAAATTTTGAATTTCCTTCGTACTTGGCTCCAAGCATAACACTGTATTTATCTCTCCATTTATAGCTACCTGTCGCATAAAAACCAAGCGATTTATATTCGGTGTAACTGGCGCCAAAATAATTGAGGTGCTTGTCATTTACTGGTTCGGTAATAAACGGAGATGCCGACTGGCTTGATTCTGTTTTATACCACCTTGAACGTGAATCTTCGGTATCTATCTGACCCATAAAAGAGACATCGTGATCGGTACCAAAGTCAGGACGGTAGTAAAATTGATTTATGGTGAAAATTGAACTTTTCTTTGAAAACTCATTGGAAGCACGGTTGGTTATATCATTATCATAGTTATATCCAATAGCTTTGTAAGGCAGAAATTTCGATATTTTCTGGTCGAAAAGGTCGAGTGTTACTGTAGCTTTCCACCAAAATTGCTGAGTGATGTTGTATTTAACGCTAAACAAGGCACGGGCATTGTCTTTGAATCTTTTTTGTGTGCCAAGATTTGCAAATGCAACCGGGTTGTAATAGTCCCTTGCGCTTCCCTGTAAAGTTGAAACAGGTGTAAAATATTCACCCGTGCTGTTACCCAGCGTATCGAGGTCATAAACCGAAAGGTTTGGCATTTTTCGGTAGGCAGTTGCCCTTAATGATTTCCATCCGCCATATTCACCGTCTTCAACATCATAAGTATTATCCTGGTTATACCTTGTAAACATGATATCGGACATGAATTGAATTTTGGAGGAAAGGTCATAGTCAAGCGAACTGCGGAGGGTAAGTTTTTCGAGGTTATTGCCAATAGTAGTTCCACCCTCGTCAAAATATCCCATCGACATATTATACCGCGATTTTTCACCCCCTCCCCGCACTGAAAAGTCATGTTGTTGAGTGAAGGCTACCTGTGTAATTTCCTTAACCCAGTTGGTATTCTGCGAATAGTTGTTGTATTCCTCGAACTCAGGGTTAAAAGCAATTTCATCAGAAGTACCCGGGTCAAATTCGCCATCTGTAGCAAAGAAAGTATTGTAGGTAACATTATAGTGTTCTTCGGCAATTAATCGGGCGTACCCTGCTCCGTCGAGCATGGGGATTGGATCGGGTTCGTGAGCTGAAGTTGCTTTAAAGGTGTATTCAAAAATGGGTTTCGATTTTGATCCACGTTTTGTTTTTATCATCAACACCCCGTTTGAAGCCCTGGAACCCCACACTGCAGTTGAAGCAGCATCTTTCAGAACTTCTATTGATTCTATATCTTCGGGAGAAACGTCAATTAAATTGCCAAATTTTTCAATATCGGCACTGCCAAAATCAAAACTGTCATCAATATTGGCATCATAAGGAATACCATTGATTACGATAAGCGGTTTGTTACGTGCATTTAATGAAGCTGTTCCTCGGATTCTGATATTCAATCCTGCCCCTGGGTCACCTGAAACCGATGATATATCAACATTCCCCAAACGACCCTGAAGCATGTCTTCCACCGAGGTTGACATAACTGTTTCCATACCCTTTAACTCGAGCCGGGTTACGGCAGTTGCCCTGTCTCGTACTTGTGTCGTTCCGTCGTTACCCATTTTAGCACCGGTAACAACAACGTCACCAACGGCAAATGATTCTGTCTCAAGTTTGATATCGATTGTTGTCCTTCCTTCAATTGCAAAGGTTTGTTTTTTGTATCCAATAAACGAAACCTGAATCTGGTTTTTTGGATCGGTAACCTTTAAAACGTAGTTTCCATTGATATCGGTAACAGTTCCACTGATAAACCTGCCGTTTTTATCAATTTCAACAATATTAACGGCCATTAGTGTTTCTTTGGTTACTGAATCTACGATCTTTCCTTTTATGATGGCAGATTGACCATCCGCTTTATTGAAACCTGATAATAAACAAAAGAGTATGCCCGAAAGTAATAGTATTTTTTTCATGTTAACTTTGGTTAGACTTTTTATACTATTTATAATATTTTAAAACAGTGTCGAGTTTATGGCAAACACCTTTTCTGACAAGAATATTGGCCTTGGCATGATCAAGAAAAACCACCTGTTCTGAAACATCATAAAGAGAAAGATTTTCAGGAATATTTGATACTTTAACAGTGGCATTTACTGTTTTTCCATCTGCGTTTTTGTATGTACGGTTTGTGGTTAAATTTCCCGACAGCTTTCCATCATCGAAAACCACATCATTCTTAACAAAATGGTACATGATGAAATTATTCATTGAATCTTTGCCGGCAGGAGTTGTTGGAAATTTATAAGGAATTATGCCTTGCTCACGTGCTTTCTTGATTGCTTCATTTGTAGGAATAAACCCAGTCCAGTACTTTGCCGAGGCCAGAAATTTAAGGTTCGGAATAACTTCCTTTGTAACCGGATCCCTGAATCTTAAATCAAGCAAATTTGCCTTGATTAATAATGTGGAAAATTCAGAAACATCAGGATCAGATACAAGGTATTGACCCATAACAAATCTTGATTCTACTGGGTTATTGATTTTTACTAAAAATCCGTTGATTTCATTTTCTATTACTTCTGTAACTCCGGCTATATTTCCTTTAAATTGATTTTCACCGGTGGCTACTGTATTATTTGTATAATGAATATAATTTCCGGAATACATTTCGACGTATCCCCCCTCTCCGCTAAAATCAGATAACCTGCCCTTATATATTTGGTCTTGGGCAAAATAGATTAAATCAGTATTACTCATTGGATTCCATTTTCCATCTGCCGGACTTCGGAATTCTATAATGGCATTGGTGGCGTTATACCTGATCCCATATTTTTCCAATGCTTCGTTGGTTGAAGCGAACAGGGTTACATGAGAGTCAGGATTAGAAAGACTGGTAAGCATATTTGTCGCATTTAGTGCATATAATAAGGTTGAATAATTTTTATCGATAAATAGCAAACCTGGCACACAGGTAAAAACATTTGGCTCGAGCACTTTTTTTGACTCGTAAACAACTCCGTTGCTACACATGTACCCGGAAGCAATGTCCGATTTCGGAATATTCATAGCATCACCAAAGGCATTAAAATAACCTTTTTCCAATGCCGACATCACTACCATTCGGGCAGATAACTGAGTTTGCAGAATGTATTGAAGGGTAACTTTTGGTACACTGTCAAGCGAATCGTAATATTTTAGTACGGTATTGTTCAGGTAATTCTGCAGAACATCATTTGGAGGTAAAAATGCTGTCCACATATTTTGTGGTGGTATAACACCTTCATTTCCAGCGGAAGGTCCTCTTTCGTGAGCTAGGTCAAAAAGTTCAGTTGAGTAGCTTTTTCTATATAAAACCCTGCTCTGTTCATCGATTTTTGTATTGCCATACGTAGCAAATCTTTGCAGAATGTCATAGTATAATCCATATTTATTTAGGTTTGCACGCATGTATTCTTCTATACTTGGCATTGGAGCCACTACCCTGTCAAGATAATATATAAATCCGCTTGCGGTTCTAACTTCTAATTCATCAGGGATTTCGGGATTGGGGATTACCTGTGCATTGTGCCAGTTCATCGCCTTTAAATTCGGTGTGTAATCTTTCTTCCAGGTGCTGCCGGGATACATAAAAAGGTAGTCTGATCCATTTTGATCACCACCAAAATCGCCAAAAAATTCTTCTGTATAAAGAGGTATATTCTTTGTGCCGGTGTAAATCAATAACTCAGTTCCTGGCTTTTGACCGGTGGAAGTATTGTATTTTACCACTTCGGAATAAGGAGTTGAAGTACTTGGAGTTGGCTTTCTATGGAATAATGAGGCATACTCACCCATTTTTTGAGCCTGATCCGGACCCTGAAACTCACTCCATGCATATTCATAAACCAACTGAAACCTCGACCGTGGATTAGGCAAAACATGCAGCGTGAATAGCTGCACCGCTTCATCTTTGGTTAAATCAGCCACCGAGTTTTTGCCAACCGACTTAAAATAGGTTGCAAAGGCCTCGTCATTGGGTACAAAAAGTGTAAATAATTGCTTGGAAACAGGCACTGTATAGTTTGCTTTTTCCATTAGTTCGAGGAAAGTATTGTAGTTTCCTTTTTCTTTTAGGGTTTCTATGCTCGAACCACCGAGCCAGGGTGGTGTGTCATATCTTTCCTGGTGATCTTCACATCCTGTTATCCCCAATAGACTAACCACTACTATAGCAGCCAGTAATAATTTTATCGGTTTATTCATAATCTTTAGAATTTCAAAAACGTCCAAATTTATCAGAATTATTAAAACGAAAAAATTTAATTTTAATATTTATTAACAACAAATTATTAAACCGGAGGGTTTGAACAGTACTGAAACTGAAAGTTATCATTCGTGGTCAACCAACGGTAGATGGCTGGTTTTCAGCAGCCGGCGGATCGACGGCGTGCATACCCGAACATTTATTGCCCATGTTGACGAGGATGGTAGGTTCGGGAAACCATTTGTGCTGCCGAAGGAAAATCCCGATTTTTATAATAATTACCTGCTCAATTTCAACCGGACCGAGTTGATGACCGGCAAAATAACAGTTTCGCCACAAAAAATAAGGGACGCTGCCCGTGAGGCGGCGTCCCCTGTTTCGTTCGACCCGAATGTAAAAATTGATGCACTTTCGGGTGCCTGTAAAATAACTGTAAAATAGAGAAAGTTGTCTTTACCAGTTTTCGAGAGGTTTAGAAATGGGTTTTAATCTGTGGCTATCGAAAAATTTGTGGTTGAAGAAATACTTTTTACTTTACCACCAGTTTTGAGGTTTTTGGAAAGCCATTTCCGACTTTAATCTCCACAAAATACAATCCTCTGTTGAAATATGAAATATCAATTTCAATCTGATTTGGTTCAGAATATTTATTGGTTTGTACGATTTGTCCGTTCGCGTTGAAAAAGGACACTATTTTTTCACCGCCCTGTAAACCACCCATTTCAATAGTAACTTTATCATTTGCTGGATTCGGATAAATCCGTATATCATTAATCGCATCAATTTCTATTCCTGTGATTGGCGCTTTCACCGCCTCGAACCAGTTGGTGTTAAATTCGCCTGAACGCACATAAATGCGCATTGTGTATCTGCCTGCGGGAAGAACCGCATTAGATGTTACAGTTTTCCATGTTTGCCAACCACCAGTAGAAGTAACTGTAATTGTGTCAACTGCTGTAAATGAAGTTCCTTCGCCGATTCGAATAATAAGCTGACTGGATGCCCGTTCGGATGCAACCCTGAAATTAAATTTATAATTCCCCGAATCAGCAACATAAACGAGGTAATCGAGATAATCGCCGGGCGCTGCATATCCCATATCGAACCCACCTCCGGTATCGGTGCAGGTTTCGCTGACCATACCATTATTATATGAATAGTTTTCAGATTGAATTCTTCCCGGCAAATTGTATCTCACCGGAAGTTTGTTTGCAACAACCATATTTGAAAACTTTTCAAGTTGTTGTGTACCACTCACAATTTTTTCGCCCCAATAACTTAACCTTACAATTCCTCCGTAATACAAAGCTTCCTTTACAGAAATCTTTAAAACCAAACCCGACGAATCAACCGAAATACTGTCGGTTTCAACCGATGTATTGTTTATTGTAACCGAAAACCCTTCGGTTGAGATTGTGTTTTCTGTTGTAACCGGATTATTAAGTGTAAGATGAATAAATTTTCCATCTACCGATGTCTCGGAATATAAATATTTAAAGTCCACGCTATCAGTGCTTACCGGATTTGTGAGTTTGAAATAATTCAGATTCGATCCCCCCTGATCGAAAATAAACCTGATTTTTCTGGTTCCTTTCTCAAGAATAACTCCTGTAACTTCCGTTGTTCGCCAGTTTGTCCAGCCCGAAGTTCCGGGTAAATTAATTACCTGTGAAATTGAAGATCCTCCGGTTTCCAGCCTTACTTTTGAACCACCCGAACCCGAAGCCGAACGAATACTTAAAGTATATGCAGCGGTTGAATCCACTTCTACCGTATATTCCATCCATTCTCCGTTATCTGTCCATCCAACATTAAAACCATTGTTTGCATTCGCATCGGTACAGGTTTCAATATCAACTCCGTCGTTTCTGTAACTCCAGCCCTGATTCCAGTTGGTATAAGTTCCGGTGCTTTGTGCGAAATTTGAAGTGCCGTTATCAAAATAGGCAAAGCCATTTCTTCCAAGGTTGTAGTCAACGGCAAAAATGGGTTCGCCGGTTTTGTATATTTTAAATGGAATGGTTTCGGTGGTGTGTGGCTGGCGGATGAGTGCGTCAACAACATCTTTCTGAAAAGTACAGTTTTCGAGTTTGTGGTTTTCGGCAAACTGAAGCACTGCAGCAAATGCTGCATCCACGCCGGGATTTGCAGCCGATCCCTTCCAGTAATTGATGAGTTTTGTATAATCGCTGTTTACAGTAACTTTTAAAGGATTGTTGATGCCCGGTTTTTTTACAGGCCACCACGACCAGCCGATTTTGTTTTTCTCGCTGAGCGCTACAAGTTCGGCAAACCATGAATTTGAGTTTTCGCCGGTTTCGCCCAGCCAGATTGGTACATTGTAAGTGTTCCGAATATTAATGGCAAAATTGATGGATTCCTGCGTGTTGTAATTCCAGTATTTATGAAAACTATAGGCCATGTTCGAATCCCATGCCGGAGTCATTCCCGAATAATCGTTGGCAAAGCCATTCCCTTCAATAATTATCAGGTGATTTGTGTCCACTTCCCTGATGGCTTTTGTAATGTTTACCATCAGTTCCTTTAATTTTGAATTGTTGCCTTCAGTAAAAGTCCAGTTGGTTTCGTTTATCAAATCGTAGCCGCCAATCCAGGGTTCGGTGCTGTAACGTTCTGCAATTTTACGCCACAGCGCAATGGTTTTGTCTTTGTTTGCCTGGCTTTCCCAAAGTGATGGTTTTGTTTTATCGTAATCCGAGATTGCAGCATCTTTTCCCTGTCCGCCGGGCGCACCGTGCAGGTCTAAAATCAGGTACATCTGGTTATCGCCACACCAGTCGAGCAGCGAATCAATCATTGTAAAACCCTTGTCGAGCCATGTTATTTGTCCCTGAACCGGTTCGTCTTCAATCGGCGGAGTAAACCATTTGTAATGCATGGCAACCCGCACACTGTTAAAACCCCACGATTTCATGGAGTCAACATCGATACGGCGGAAGTGGTTTGCCAGCCAGGCCGTATAAAAACTGTCGGTTTTTGCTTCGCCGATGGTACTAATCAGTTTTGCCCTGAACTGATGCTGCGTTGGCGCCACATCCGACGATTGCATCATATAACCTTCCTGCAACATCCAGTTGCCGGTGCCAATGCCGCGAAGAATAACTTCATTTCCGGCTCCGTCGTAAATGTATTTTCCGTTCCGGTGTAAAAATCCCTGTGCATGTGCGAGTTGAAAATTTAAAGCAAAAAAGAGGGGGAGAAACAGCCACAAATTCTTCTTTATACTGAAAGTTGGCCCGGTTTGTAGTAAAAGCATATTAGTCAATTGAGTTAGTAAACAAAGCGCAAAAATAGCTTTTTTGAGCCGTTTTCTTTTCACCAAAAGTTAATTGTGTAGCTTTTTCAGTTCCGATTTTGACCTTTAATTAATATGAATCGAAAAAGTTTCTTTCAGGATTGCAGGAGTTCTATTTTTCTTTTTCCCTGCTTTCGAGCCTGAATTCGTCTTTTTCCTTACTCTCTTTTATCATGTCTTCTTTGTTGTCCATCACCGGCGATTCGCCAAGTGCGCGCCAGTCGAAATTTTCATCAAACGGGTCGAGCGCTTTTTGTGGTTCGAAAATTCTTGAATCGACAGAAACCGCGTTGTACGGTTTAAAATCAGGAGTTTCGGTAAAGAAATCAGCAAAGTCGGTTGCGCCGGCATCGTACTGGTTCAGGTACGGCAACCCAAGAATATTCCAGAAAGTTTTGAAGATGCTGCCAAAACTGTAGTGGTTGTGGCTCACAAAATCCTTTTTCACCCATGGTGAAATCACCATTAAAATACTGCGGTGCGCATCCACGTGGTCAACGCCGTTTTGTGCATCGTCTTCGGTGATTACAATCAGCATATTTTCCCAATAAGGTGTGTGCGACAGGAATTCCACAATCCGGCCAACAGCCAAATCATTGTCGGCCATGTAACTTTCGCGGAACGGGTACCCTGCTTCCGGTCGGTCTCCGGCGCCGTGGTCGTTGGGAATAATAACAGTTAAAAGTGCTGGCATCGAATCCTGTCCGTTCATCCACTTTTCAGTGAATTCTTTTTGAAACTGATCAATACGAAATTGATCGGGGATGGCCGTGTTGTAAGTTGGGTATTGTCTCGATGTGCGATCCCAGATGGGTTGTGGCAAAGGATAATTTATGTAATGTCTGATTCCTTCGTATTTATATTGCTCCTCATACATTCCTGGTTCGAACATAATGCTGAACCCAAAATTGTAAAAGTCAATTTTATTTCGTTCAAGATGATCCCACATCGAACCGGCTTCGTTGTAATCTTCGGGATAAATTGCCCCGGCTGCGCCATTCATGGCATAAACACCGGGCGCTTTCGAATCGAATTTAAACTCGCGGTTACCACCGTAACTTGCTGCAGTACAGGTTTCTGTCCATTCGTTGGGGTAGGTATTTACTAGCCAGCGGTGGCCATCGGCCGAAACATCCGCATCAACATAAAAATTGTCGGAAATGGCAAATTCCTTTGCAAGTTTCAGGTGGTTCACCATCACATCGGCATTTTCTACTGTTGCCGTTTTTTTACCGTTTCTGAAAGTTGCCCCGGTTCCGTATCGGGCAAGCCCTGCTTCACCGTTGCCTTTTTCAACCTGGCCAAAAACTTCGTCGTAAGTTCGGTTCTCTTTCGAAATAAAAACGATATGTTTTATCGGACTCACTTTTTCGCCCGGATAAAGCGGAACAGGATTGTTTTTTCGCGCAGCAAATTTTGGTGATGAAGCTTTTTTGAAACTGAAATTATTGGAAATTACCTGTTCAGTATATTTTTTCAATTCTTCATCTGAAGGAATATTTAGCACCTGAACAGTTCCTTTCATCAGCGAACCAATGTAACTTCCTTCGGAGCCAGGGTTAAAAGTTGAACCTCCGTTAGGACCGCTGCCAAACCCTTTTGCATTCGACACAATCAGTTTTTTCCCGTCGTTGCTGACCTTGAGTTTGGCCGGAAACCAACCTGTTGGAATATATCCCTGAACCGTCAGTTTTTCAGCATCAATAACAGCCACAGCATTAATACCCGAACAAGCCACAAATAACTTTTTATTATCGGGCGACAGCGTCAGACCAAATGGAATCACACCCCTGAACTGTTTAACACGTTTATCGGGGTTTAGAAAAATGGTGTTTACAACCGTATCTTTTTCAATTGAAATCACCGAAATATTATCGTTGTTGCCGTTGGTTACAAAAACATATTTATCGGTTGCCACCAGCGAATTGGGACTGGCGCCGCCAACAGCAGGAATTCCTTCAACCAGAGCTCCCACAAGGTGACCAGTCTTCGATTTTGCAATCACTTCGGGTTTTTCAGGATTAGCAAGGCTGACAGTAAAAACCGAAAAAGCATCGGGCGAATTCATTTCTCCCAATCCCGGAATTTTGGCTGAATCTGTTTGAACTCCTTCAATCATTTCCTTGCTTCCATAAGCAAAAGCAGGATATTTCATCGCCTTTGCAATTACATTTTTTTCGGTAATTCCGGGTATCATACTATATTGAAACATCCCCACATTTGCCACATAAATTTTTTGTTCGTCGGGCGACAAACAAATTCCAAACGGATATCTGCCAACCGGAACATTGTGTTCAGATTTTCGTGTTTCAGTATTAATAATTATCATCCTGAACCCGATTTGGTCAACCGCATACAGTTTTTTGCCATCCTTCGAAAGAACCAAATCTCCAATATATCCGTGCGAATAATCAACACTGTCAGAAACAAAAGCGCAATTGATTGAGTCCTTCTTTCCTCCGGTTTTTAAGTCGAAAATGTAAATTTTGTTTTCCTGTCCACCGGAAACATAAACCACCGAGTTGTCATTCGAGATGGCAAGTCCCATAAAAACCGAAGCCAGTACACCTTCATCGGTATCGGAGCCCGGCGGAACCTGCTGTACTTCAGGATTTTCGGATAAAATATTTCGGATGATGAAAATGGAAAGTGGCCTGATTCCTGAATTGGCTGTAACCACAGTGTTTCCGTCGGGGCTCAGTGTTAATCCGTACGGGTGGGGGGCAACCACAATGCTTTTACCAGTTGGTGTAATCATTCGCCCGTTGGGCAAAACTGTTTCACCGCTTTTGTCGATGGTGACAAACCTGTCGCCAGCAGGTGCCGAAATAACCCACGGATCAGGTGATTTTGTAGTACAGGAAAAAATGATGAGGAGTAATCCAATTACAAAAGGAATTTTACGAGACATAGTATTCAGTTTTTATTCAATAAAGATAAAAACTGATAATAGCAATACTGTAAATAATCGATTAATTTTTAGAAACCATCAGTTTTTTTGTAACCAGCTTCTGGTCGTCGGTTTTAATACGAACTAAGTAAATCCCGTTTGGAATTCCGTCAAGCTCGATTTGTTTTTTGTTTTCGGGGTAAGTAAACGTTTTCTGAAGTACTTCTTTTCCTGCAATATTTATCAGGTGTATTTCAGTAATCTGTTTTGAAGTAAATTCGATGGTAACCTTGCTGTCTTTACAAGGATTTGGATAAATTTTTAATTCCGACAAAACATTGTCTTCAGCAATCGGGCTACTCCATGATGGAGTGCTGCCCTGCAGGTTTTGTGAAAAACCTGCCAGCGTGAATGCCGAAATAAGTATTGTCAGTAAAAATGTTTTCATTGTCGCAAAGTTACATTTCCTGAATAACAAATCACGTGCCTTTTTGTTAAAAGACCTGATTTTTTTTCAATAGTTGCAAAGCGGCCTGTAAATCTTCAGGGGTATCGACTCCCATGCTTTGATGGTCGGTTATCGCAGTGTTGATTTTAAACCCGTTTTCGAGCCACCGCAATTGTTCGAGCGATTCTGCTTTTTCAAGCAACCCGGTCTCAAGTCTGGCAATTTTTTGAAGTACATCGAATCTGTAAGCATACATTCCGATGTGTGCCCAAAAAATATGAGCCTTGTGCCACTCGCTGTTTTCAGCTCCGCGAATGTAAGGAATTGGCGACCTGCTGAAATAGAGTGCGTTCATTTCTTTGTCGGTCACCACTTTCGGTCGGTTTGGGTTGAATAACTCCTCTTGCGAATCAATTCGTTTAATTAAAGTTGCAATATCAGCATCGCTGTCGAAGCACGATTTTAATGCCTCTATTTGAACAGGACTGATAAACGGCTCATCGCCCTGAACATTAATAATCACATCAAAAAGGGAATCAGCAGAAATAATTCGTGCGGCTTCGGCACAACGGTCGGTTCCGCTCTGGTGGGTTGAAAGCGTTTTAACAGCTCTTCCCCCAAATTTGATTACTGTGTCGAAAATCTCATTATTGTCAGTAGCCACCCAAACATCAGGTACGACTTTTACCGCGTTTTCGTAAACCCACTGAATCATAGGTTTGTGGCCAATCATCGCCAGTGGTTTCCCCGGGAAACGGGTTGATTGGTAACGGGCGGGTATTATAACTGCAAACTTCATGGTTCAAATATATAATAGCAAAAACATAAAAATGGTTAACTGTTAAATAATAAAACAAATGCGCGCTAAAAATTTTAAATTTGCGGTGTAAACTGTCAATCTGGCTGGGTACTATGGCCAGCAAAGTTTGTAGTTTGCACTGAGAACAAATGAATTAGAAAATGGATGTACAAGGCATAAAGCAAAGATTTGAAATTATAGGTAATTCGCCGAGCCTCAACCGTGCACTTGAAGTTGCTGTGCAGGTTGCACCTACCGATTTATCGGTTTTAATCACAGGTGAAAGCGGCACTGGAAAAGAAATTTTTCCGCAGATTATTCACCAGTTTTCAGCTCGTAAACATGGCAAGTACATTGCTGTAAACTGTGGCGCAATTCCCGAAGGAACCATCGACTCCGAACTTTTTGGTCACGAAAAAGGCGCATTTACAGGAGCTTTGGCCGATAGAAAAGGATATTTTCAGGAAGCCGACGGTGGAACGATTTTCCTCGATGAAATCGGCGAACTACCGCTAGCCACGCAGGTTCGCCTGCTTCGTGTACTCGAAACCGGTGAGTTTATCAAAGTTGGTTCATCAAAAGTGATTAAAACCAATGTGCGTGTTATCGCTGCCACTAATGTGAAAATTCCACAGGCCATTGAAGATGGTAAATTCAGGGAAGACCTCTATTACAGGCTGAATACAGTTCCTATTATTATAAATCCGTTGCGCGAACGCTCAGAAGACATTCATCTTTTATTCCGCAAATTTGCCCGCGATTTTGCCGAAAAATACCGGATGCCCGCGATTTTACTCGAAGACAGAGCAGTTCAATTGCTTGTGAACTATCGTTGGCCGGGAAATGTAAGGCAATTAAAAAATATTACCGAACAGATCTCTATTATTGAAAAAGAAAGAGAAATTTCGGCAGAAGTTTTAAAAAACTACCTTCCCCGTGATAATTTTAACCAATTGCCTGCATTGTTTTTAAAAACAGAAGAGAGCTCATTCTCAAACGAAAGAGAAATATTATACAAGGTTTTGTTCGATATGAAACGCGACATGACCGACCTGAAAAAGCTTGTGCTCGACCTGATGGATGACAAAGAACCTGTTGTCACCAGCGACAATGCGCGTATTTTCAGAAATCTATACGATTCGGAAAGCAACAGTTTTATGCCCAAGGAACCGGTTTCAAAACACATTCACATCGAACCGATTGAAAAGGAAAGTATTCAGGACACCGAAGAATTTGTCGAGGAATCGCTTTCGCTGTCGGATAAGGAAATTGAACTGATAAAAAAAGCACTTGAAAAACACAAAGGCAAAAGGAAATATGCAGCTCAGGAATTGGGGATTTCGGAGCGAACGCTGTACCGTAAAATTAAAGAATATGATATTGATGGTTAAAAATATAAAATCAGGGCTGGTCATTATTTTTATTTTTTTATCGGCGATTTTTCTGGCTCCAGCCTGTAAAATATCGTATTCGTTTACTGGGGCAAACCTTTCACCAGCAGTAAAAACCTATTCTGTTTATTATTTCCCAAACCGCGCAAGACTTGTAAATCCAACATTGAGCCAGGTTTTTACTGAAGATTTACGCGACAAACTAAGAAGACAAACGCCGCTGAATGAATTGTCGGAAAATGGAGATATTGAATTCGAGGGTCAGATTGTTGGTTACGAGGTTCGTCCAATGTCGATCCAAAAAGATGACCTTGCAGCACAGAACAGGCTGACAATTACCGTAAAGCTAAAATATACAAATAGCAAGTCGCCAGAAGAAAATTTTGATAAAACCTTCAGCGCTTATGAAGATTACGATAGTAATCAATCGATTAGCGATGTAGAGGATGATCTTTGTTTACTCATCGTAAAAAAACTGTCGGAGGACATTTTTAATGCTACTATTGCCAACTGGTAATTTATTCAGACCAACGAATGCAGTTTCAGCAAAATACATATTTTGGATTTTTAAATTCAGCAACAACAACTGAATTAAAACAACTCACCGAAATATATCCATGGTTTCAGGTGGGTTGGTTGTTTTATTTGAAACAGCTAAAAGAAGCCGGAGCCAATGAGTTTGATGAAGTTTATAAAAAGGTGGCAGTAATCATCCCAAATCAAAAAATTATTACTGATTTTTTGAATGATAAATTAAATAATGAACCCTTAATTTGGGATTCAACAAATACGTCATCAGGCTATTTGCGCGATGAAGATGGTGGACTGCAACAAACTGGTTCGTTGATTGACCAATTCTTATTGAAACCAAAGGGGGCATTTCGAAAATCACAAGATGAGAACACGGAAAGAACTGTTGATTTTGTGAATCCTGAAGAACAATCACTTGCAGAGAGCGACGAAATGATTACCGAAACGCTTGCAAAAATTTACTTCGACCAAAAAAAATATGAAAAAGCCCTGAAAGCTTATGAAAAATTAAGTTTGAAATATCCGGAAAAAAGTATTTACTTTGCGAGCCAAATTGAAAAGATAGAAAAGTTAAAAGACAATAATTCGTAACAACATGTACACACTAATAACAGTTTTAATTTTTATCGTTTGTATTCTTTTAGTGCTTATTGTATTGGTACAGAACTCAAAAGGAGGTGGATTGGCCAGTAATTTTCAGTCGGCCGGTCAGGTAATGGGTGTTCGTAAAACAGCCGATTTTTTGGAAAAAACAACTTGGGGATTGGCAGGCGCGTTGTTGTTTCTGGCAGTTGTCGGTACTGCTTTTATTCCGCGTAATCAGGAGGGTGCTGAGCAGTCACGTGTTCAGCAGCAAATTGAAACCGCTGTTGACCCAACTCAGGTTCCCAATTTTCCAACCACTGCTCCGGCAATTCAAACCGCTCCGGCAGCAACCGATACAACAAAATAATAAGAAAAAGATTTCCTTTATAATATGGAGAGCCGGTTGATTTCAACCGGCTTTTCTGTTTTACAGAGGGTAAATTATTTAAAAGTTGCATTCCGTAATAAATTCTGTCACCCTGTCATAGATGCTGTCAATTGGTTTAAAAATCTGAATTACAGTTTTTTGGGTAATAATTTCGAGTGATGAAAAAACAGGAGGTGCAATTTTGTCTTTCATTATTGTATGAATTGTCTGCCACAGGCTACTGGCACAAAATATGTAAACCCACCGTGTCGATTTTTTTAAAATAAATGTCTAATAAATGAAACTACAAGACTATGGCAGATTTGAAAGGTAAAATTCTGGCTGGAAAGATACTTGTGCAGCCGCAGGCCGCCGAAGAAAAAACAGTCAGCGGAATTATTATTCCCGATTCAGCAAAAGAAAAACCACAATCGGGAACAGTTGTTTTGGTTGGTGCAGCCAAAAAAGACGAACCAATGGAAATTAAAGCTGGCGAGGTAGTTTTTTACGGCAGTTACTCAGGTACAGAATTGCACATCGAAGGTGAAGATTATTTATTAATGTCGCAATCCGACGTATTGTACATTGCTTAATTAAAAACAAAAACAATAGAAAAAATGGCTAAAGAAATTAAATTCGAAATTGAAGCACGCGACCTGCTGAAAAGCGGAGTTGACAAACTGGCAAACACAGTAAAAGTAACCCTTGGACCAAAAGGCCGCAATGTGGTTATTGAGAAAAAATTTGGTGCACCACAAATTACCAAAGACGGTGTAACTGTAGCAAAGGAAATTGACCTTCCGAATGCATACGAAAATCTTGGCGCACAAATGGTGAAAGAAGTGGCTTCGAAAACCGGCGACGATGCCGGTGACGGAACAACTACAGCAACGGTTCTTGCTCAGTCGATTATTGCAGTTGGATTGAAAAACGTGGCTGCCGGTGCAAATCCAATGGATTTGAAACGCGGTATCGATAAAGCAGTTATTAAGGTGGTTAAAAGCATTGCAGAACAGGCACAAACCATTGGCGACGACTATGCAAAAATTGAATCTGTTGCAAAAATTTCGGCCAACAACGACGAAACAATCGGTAAACTGATTGCAGAAGCAATGCAGAAAGTGCACAAAGAAGGCGTTATTACTATCGAAGAATCAAAAGGTACCGATACTTATGTTGATGTAGTTGAAGGTATGCAATTCGACCGCGGTTATATTTCTCCCTACTTTGTTACCGATCCTGAAAAAATGGCGGCTGAACTCGACAATCCGTTTATTTTAATTCACGATAAGAAAATCAGTACAATGAAAGATCTGCTGCCGGTTTTGGAGCAAACTGCACAAACCGGTCGCCCACTGATGATTATTGCCGAAGATGTGGATGGCGAAGCGCTGGCAACTTTGGTTGTTAACCGTTTGCGTGGTTCGTTGAAAGTTTGCGCTGTGAAAGCACCTGGTTTTGGCGACCGCAGAAAAGAAATGCTCGAAGATTTAGCTATCCTTACAGGTGGAACTGTGATTACCGAAGAAAAAGGTATGAAACT
>DYSZ01000055.1 GCA_020726265.1 Draconibacterium orientale | reverse complement strand
CAGAAAAAGAATATCAAAAGATACGGGGAAAGTTACGATTGAACGTAAACCTGAAGACCGTCCGAAAGGAAACTTTGTGGTAAACAAACAAACACCCGGACAAGCTCAGGCACAACATGCTGCCGGGGGCAAAAAGAAACGGGTACTTAAAAAAGAGGTAAACGAAGAAGATGTACAAAAGCAGATTAAAGACACACTTGCCCGACTGACTACAAAAGGTAAAACCAAAGCATCGAAACACCGTCGCGACAAACGCGCCGCGTACAGCGAACGTATGCAGGCCGATATGGAGCGTCAGCTTGAAGACCAGAAAGTACTGAAAGTAACCGAATTTGTGTCGGTTGCCGAGTTCGCCACCATGATGAATGTAAATGTTACACAGGTTATTTCATCGTGTATGAGCCTCGGCTTATTTGTGTCAATTAATCAGCGACTGGATGCTGAAACACTTTCGGTTGTGGCTGATGAATTTGGATTCAAAGTTGAATTTGTTAGCGTTTCCATTCAGGAGGCCATTGAAGCTGCAGAGGACACTGCTGAAGAATTGCTACCACGTTCGCCAATTGTAACCGTGATGGGTCACGTTGACCACGGTAAAACATCGTTGCTCGACTATATAAGAAGTACTAATGTTATTGCCGGTGAGGCAGGGGGAATTACTCAGCATATAGGAGCCTACCATGTTAAACTTGAAGATGGACGGCATATTACTTTCCTCGATACACCTGGTCACGAAGCGTTTACCGCGATGCGTGCACGTGGCGCACAGGTTACCGACATTGCCATTATTATTGTGGCAGCCGACGACAGTGTGATGCCACAAACCGTTGAAGCTATTAACCATGCTGCTGCTGCCGGCGTGCCAATTGTTTTTGCTATTAATAAAATTGATAAACCAGGCGCAAATCCTGAAAAAATAAAGGAAGCACTGGCAAATATGAATTACCTGGTTGAAGAGTGGGGTGGTAAATACCAGTCGCATGATATTTCGGCTAAACAGGGAATTGGGGTTCCCGAGTTGCTCGAAAAAGTGTTGCTCGAAGCCGAAATGCTCGATCTGAAAGCCAACCCAAATAAGAATGCGGTTGGAACTGTGATTGAATCGTCACTCGACAAAGGTCGTGGCTATGTGGCAACCATTCTGGTTGAGGGCGGTACGCTGAAAGTAGGAGACATGATAATTGCAGGGCAATATTATGGTCACGTAAAAGCCATGTTTAACGAACGTAATCAGCGGGTTGATAAAGTTGGTCCGGCAGAACCGGTAATTATTCTTGGTTTGAACGGTGCCCCGCAGGCAGGTGACAAATTTAATGTGATGGACAGCGAGCGTGAAGCCCGAAACATCGCTAACAAACGCGAACAATTGGCGCGTGAACAGGGATTGCGGACACAAAAACATATTACGCTCGACGAAATCGGTCGTCGTATTGCCATCGGTAATTTCCAGGAACTGAACCTCATTGTGAAGGGTGACGTTGACGGTTCTATCGAAGCGCTTTCTGATTCGCTGATTAAACTGTCAACCGAACAGATTCAGGTAAATATCAAACACAAAGCGGTTGGACAGATTTCTGAGTCAGATATTCTTCTGGCGGCTGCATCCGAAGCTATCGTTATCGGATTCCAGGTCCGTCCATCGTTAAATGCCCGCAGGCTGGCTGAGAAAGAACAAATTGATGTACGACTGTATTCGATTATTTACGATGCCATTAACGAAATCAAAGCTGCGATGGAAGGTATGCTGTCACCCGAAATCAAAGAGGAAATCCTTGGTACCACCGAAGTACTTGATGTTTTCAACATCACAAAAGTGGGGACTGTGGCAGGATGTATCGTTCGCGATGGCAAAATCTTGCGAAATTCGAAAATCAGGATTATTCGCGATGGTATCGTAATCTTTACCGGAAACCTTGGCTCTCTGAAACGTTTTAAAGATGACGTAAAGGAAGTGAAGAACGGTTATGAATGTGGTTTAAATATTGATAGGTTCAACGACATAAAAGTGGGCGACCACATTGAAGCTTTCCATGAAGTGGAAGTTGCCCGTCAATTATAAAAAACTATACAAAACATATCACACAAAAAAAGCCGGATTCAGCCGGCTTTTTTTGTGTGATATATCTGGTTAGTTTTTCGAGAACACATAAATTACCGAACTAGATTTTTCGGGTCTGAACATGCTTCTGATCCACGAAAGTTTACCACGATACAGCCCTTTAAAAATCGCGAATTTGGTCTTTTTATATTGTTCGCTCATTATTGAAACATAAAAAGCGTCGAATGGCATTGGTTTGGTGGCACGTAATCTGAATCTGTATTTTTCGCCCAGCATTTTCATCTGTTTTGCTTTGAAATGCCAGATGTGGCGCGGTACATCCCAGGCAGCCCAGAACTCTTCGTAATACTGTGCATCGTACGAATCGTGGTTTGGAACTGCAATAATCAATCGTCCCATTGGTTTCAGCAAACGGTGGAATGTTTCCAGGTTTTCCGGAAGTCGGTGAATGTGTTCCAAAACATGCCACAAGGTAATCTCATCGAAACTGTTGTCTTTCAAATCAAATAGTTCGTTGGTTTCCAGCAGGTCGAGGTTAAACTCACTTTTGGCAAATTTACGTGCAGCTGCACTTTTTTCGGTTCCTGTGACCTGCCAACCTCTCCGGTTCATGTGGTTAAGAAAATAACCGGTTCCGGCACCTACATCCAGCAATTTGCCGTTGTTCATTCCGGTAACTTTGTTCACCAGCCGGTGTTTTCGCCCCAACATATAATCGCGAACAAGGTGGTATATTTCGTTTAAAAATCCTTCTTCGGTATCCGAATGCGAAATGTATTTATCCGATTGGTAAAAATAGTCAATATTTTCCTCGTCGTCGATATTACCTGTAATGGCGAAACCGCAGTTGTTGCATTTTTTTATGTGAAAAACCTCGCCCGAAACAAAATAATCTTTACACGAAATAAAAGCAGAGAATATTTTATGTTCGCAAACGGGGCATTGATGAACGTTGAATTTTGCCATTTTCTTCAAAATTTGGCGCAAGTTAATAAATATGAATTTTGATTATTAATGTGGCACATTAATTTATGTTAGCTTATCAACAAAAACCACGAAAACTTTCGTCTCCGTGGTTCCGGCAGGTAAATATATTTTTAAATCTTTCAAATAATCAGCATTGCATCACCATAAGTTCCAAAACGGTAATCTTCTTTAATGGCGGTGTGGTAGGCTTCCATTACAAAATCGTAACCTCCGAAAGCAGCAACCATCATCAGCAATGTTGAGTATGGCAGATGAAAATTGGTAATCATTGAGTTGGCCACTGAAAATTCGTAAGGCGGAAATATAAATTTATTGGTCCATCCTTCAAACGGATTTAAAAAACCCTGAGTTGAAACCGAACTTTCCATAGTGCGCATTACTGTTGTTCCAACGGCACAAACATTCTTTTTTATCAGTTTGGCATTGTTAACCACCTTGCAGGCATCATCGGTTATCCATATTTGTTCCGAATCCATTTTGTGTTTCGTGAGGTCTTCAACATCAACGCTTCTGAAATTTCCAAGACCCACGTGTAATGTAAGATAGGTAAATTGAACGCCCTTGATTTCCAGTCGTTTCAGTAACTCGCGGCTAAAATGCAGACCGGCAGTCGGGGCTGCAACAGCGCCTTCATGTTTGGCAAAAATGGTCTGGTAACGCTCTTTATCTTCAGGCTGAACAGGACGGTTGATAAATTTTGGTAGTGGAGTTTCTCCCAAACCGTAAAGTGTTTTTTTGAATTCATCATATGTCCCGTCGAACAAAAAACGAAGAGTGCGTCCCCGTGAAGTAGTATTGTCGATAACTTCGGCAACCAAAAGGTCGTCTTCACCAAAGTAAAGTTTGTTTCCGATTCTTATTTTTCGGGCCGGGTCAACTAAAACATCCCAAAGGCGCTGTTCCCTGTTAAGTTCACGTAACAAAAAAACCTCTATTTCGGCTCCCGTTTTTTCTTTATTGCCATACAAACGTGCCGGAAATACCTTTGTATTGTTAAAAACCATAACATCATTGTCATCGAAATAATCAAGTACATCTTTAAACAAGCGGTGTTCAATGGTACGGGTTGCTCGGTTTAAGACCATTAACCTCGATTCATCGCGGTTTTCGGAAGGGTGTAAGGCAATTTTTTTTGAATCTAACTCAAACTTGAACTTCGAAAGTTTCATACTCAATATCTTTTTTAATTTTTATCAGTGTTTAAACAGCATTTTGTTGCAGTCGATGCGGTATTTTCGGTTTATTTTTAAGTACTAAGATAACGGCGTAACGTTCAATTGGTTTCGAAGCGATGTAAATTTTCGCTAAAAAAATCAACAGTCATTGCATCTTCAACGCTGAAGTTTCCAATCCGTGTTCGCCGTAATCCAGTAAGATAAGCACCGCACCCAAGTTCTGTTCCCAAATCGCGGGCAAGCGCACGAATGTAAGTTCCTTTACTGCAAACCACACGAATTTTGATTTCAGGCAGTCCAAACGATAACAATTCTATCTCGCTGATTGTGATTTTTTTTGGCTGCAATTCAGGTACTTCTCCATTTCGAGCAAACGAAAAAGCGCGCTTCCCGTTTATTTTTACTGCTGAAAATACAGGTGGAATTTGCTCCGTTTCGCCTAAAAAATTTTGTATTGCATGCTCAAGTAAAGCTACTGTTACGAACGATGCATCCGTTTCGCTGTCCTCTTCAGTTTCCATATCGAACGAAGGTGTTGTGGCACCCAGTTTCAGTGTGGCAACATATTCTTTTTCCTCAGCCTGATATGTGTCAATCAATTTTGTTGATTTACCGGTACAAAGTATCATCAAACCTGTCGCCAGCGGGTCAAGTGTGCCGGCATGGCCCACTTTCAGTTTTTTAACTTCAAGTTTACGGCACAATAAATATCGTACTCTGTTTACCAGGTCAAACGAAGTCCAGTCGTAGTTTTTATCAAACAACAAAACTTCACCGTTAATAAAATTATATGATTCCCTGGTCGTCATCGACATGTGTAAAATGCTATAATTCAGTCTTTTGGAAATATTTTCAAAAATCAGGCTGCAAAGATAGCAATTACCCCCGTAACGAGACAATAATTGTTGAAATAAATTAAGCTACAATTTGGAATGCAATCTGACAAAAATGAAAAGTTGCACTTTAAAATTAAGGACGAAAACTAACTGTTGGTCTTTGGTTTTTTCATAATTGCATAAATTTCGAATGCAAATCCAATTACCAAAACAATGGGAGCCAGAGTTATACGGCGGAAACTAAAAATACTGGGGTTAAAAACATTTGGATCGTCGCTGCCGCCACCGGCCATTAAAATAAAACCAACAACAATGATGGCAAACCCGATTGCCATGAGTTTGTAGTTTTCTTTTGAAAGAGCGAACCCTGTTTCTTTAATTTCTTTTTTAGCCATTTTATTTATGAATTGAGGTGCCAAAGATAACTAATAAAACATTTCATCAAATTTCATTCTCAGGAATTTGTTAACTGCAAATAAGGTTGAAATCCATGAGAATAAAAGACCCAGAATAAATACAATAAAAAATACAAGCCCGGTATTGTACATACCATTTGGTGTTCCAAGTCCTGTAAGTTCATTTCGGTATGCAAATATTCCTCCTGCCAGAATCAGGTTAGCAATCACTGCACCATAAAATCCGAGCAGTAAACTTTTTTTGATAAATGGCTTACGGATAAATGAATTGCTTGCTCCAACCATTTGCATGGTATTAATAGTAAAACGCCTTGTATAAACGGCAATACGAATCGTATTATTGATAAGGGCAATAAAAATAATGGTTAGCAAAGTGCTGATTATTAAAACAAAAAATGAAATTTTGCGGATATTTTGGTTAATTACCTGTACCAGGTCTTTTTGATAAAATACTTCTTTCACTTGTGGATAAGCCAGAAATTTTTTCTCTAATATCTGGAGGCTGTCGGTTTGTGTGTATGAGGCGTAAAGTTTTACCTCAATCGATTCAAAAAGCGGATTGTACCCCAAAAAGCCACTGAAATCTTCACCCAGTTGTTCTGTAAGTTCTCTGCTGGCAGTTTCTTTGTCAACATAGCGGGTTGATTTAACAAACTTACTTGTGTTTAGTCGTTCCTGCAGTTTTTTAATGTCGGTTGGCTTAATATTGTCGCGCAAAACCAGCGTGAACCCAATTTTTTCGCGAACGTAATCCGATAATTGTCTTCCGTTGATAAGAATGATGCTCAAAAATCCAAGCATGGTCAGCACCAGCGAAATACTAACCAGCGAAGTAATCCACGAGGTGAAAATCCGCTTTTTAAGTTTTTTGGGTTTCGATTCTTTCATTGCCTTCTCTGTTACCTGCCCTTGATTTGAGCTACTCTGCAAAAGTAAAAAAAATGGTGTATTACTGAAATCGGATAGAGGTTTAACACACAATCCAAGGTTTTCGTTAACAACCATTTAAACAGTTGAAAAATTAGTGACAAATTTTTGGAAATAAGAAAAAAGCCAATACTTTTGCAGTCCCGATTATTGTCCTTAGTAATAAGGAGTGTAAATAGTTGATTTTCTTTGCAATAATGATTCTTTTCGTATAATTCCGTTGCGGATTGAATTGTGGCAGATAATAAATCAAAAGTATTTTGAATAAAAAAAATTAATAAAAGTGGATACACTTAGTTATAAAACAGTTTCGGTAAATAAGGCTTCAGCCAGCCATGAATGGGTGGTTGTTGATGCCGAAGGCCTGGTTTTAGGCCGTTTAGCCAGTAAGGTGGCTAAAATCCTCAGGGGAAAAAACAAAGCAACTTTTACACCACACGCCGATTGTGGAGATTATGTAATTGTAGTTAATGCTGAAAAAGTGGTTTTAACCGGTAATAAAATGAGCGACAAAGTTTATATCCGTCACTCAGGATATCCGGGGGGTCAGTATGAGCAAACCGCCAGCGATATTTTAACAAAATACCCGGAAAGACTGGTTGAAAAAGCAGTGAAAGGTATGTTGCCAAAAAATAAACTGGGCAGGAAATTATTTACCAACCTGCATGTGGTGATTGGTGCGGAGCACAAATATGCGGCTCAAAAACCTAAAGTTGTTGATTTAAATTCGATTAAATAGGCAAAATGGAATTAGTAAATACATTAGGACGTAGAAAAACAGCAGTTGCCCGTATTTACCTCAGCGAAGGTAAAGGTAACATCACTGTTAACAAAAGGGAATTTAAAGAGTATTTTCCTACACTGGCATTGCAATACATTGCTACACAGCCTTTAGCACTACTCGAAGTTCAGGATAAATACGATATCAAAGTAACACTCGAAGGTGGTGGCCCGAAAGGACAGGCCGAAGCATTGCGTTTGGCAATTACCCGTGCACTGATGGAAGTTAATGCCGAATCGAGAAAAGAATTAAAAACAGCAGGGTTTGTTACTCGTGACCCGCGCGAAGTTGAACGTAAAAAACCGGGACGGCCAAAAGCAAGAAAACGTTTCCAGTTCTCAAAACGTTAATATTTATTATTTATTCATCCTATGGGTCTAAAACCGTTGAGATCTCTGGACAACCGGGGCTACTCAATAGTTGCTTTTAGAACATATAAAAAGTAAAAAGATGCCTAAAACAAATTTTCAGGAATTACTTGATGCAGGTGTACACTTTGGTCACCTTAGAAGAAAATGGAATCCGAACATGCAGCCATATATTTTTATGGAGAAGAACGGGATCCATATTATTGATCTTCAGAAAACCATCGTAAAAATCGACGAATCAGCTGCTGCGATTAAGCAAATTGCAAAATCGGGCCGTAAAATCTTATTTGTTGCCACTAAAAAACAGGCCAAAGAATTGGTTGCTGAACTTGTTGGTGCAGTTGGAATGCCTTATGTTACAGAGCGTTGGCCAGGTGGTATGTTAACCAACTTCCCAACAATCCGTAAAGCGGTTAAAAAAATGATGTCGATCGACAAAATGGCAAAAGATGCCAGTTGGGATAATCTCTCAAAACGCGAAAAACTTCAGATTTCACGTCAGCGCGCCAAACTCGAAAAAATGCTCGGAAGTATTTCCGATCTTTCTCGTTTACCTGCCGCACTTTTTATAGTTGACGTAATGAAAGAACGCATTGCTGTTCGTGAAGCGCAACGTTTGGGTATTCCGGTTTTTGCCATGGTTGATACCAACTCAAACCCTGATGATGTTGACTTTGTAATCCCGGCAAACGACGACGCTTCACAGTCAATTAAACTGATTGTAGGTGTGATGTGCGATGCTATCCGCGAAGGTCTAAGCGAACGCAAATTTGATAAAGATACCAACGAACCCGAAGAGGATGACGATACACCGGTTCAGAGAAAACCACGGAAGAAATTTAAAGCCAGAGTGGTTGAAGAAGAAGTAGAGGATGACGATGTAGAAATCGACACCGAAGAAAAAGAGATTGTATAAATAAAAAAACTATAAAACATATTTCATTATGTCGTTTACAACTGCCGATGTAGTTAAACTACGCAAAGTAACAGGTGCAGGGATGATGGATTGCAAGGGCGCACTCGAAGATGCCAATGGTGATTTCGAAAGAGCTGTTGAAATCATCCGCGAAAAAGGAAAACTTGTAGCCGCAAAACGTGCCGACAGAGATGCAGCCGAAGGTGTAGTGCTTACAAAAATTTCAGCCGACCAGAAAACCGGTGCGCTTGTGGTTTTGAATTGTGAGACAGACTTCGTTGCTAAAAACGAGAATTTTATCGCCTTTACCAATCGTATTCTTGACGCCGCGCTGGAAAATAACGCTGCCGATCTTGATGCTTTGAAAGCATTGAGTTTCGACGGTCGTACCATCGAAGCTCAGGTTACAGAACAAACCGGTGTGATTGGCGAAAAAATCGATCTTTCATATTACGGAAAAGTGAATGCCGAAACTGTTGTGGGTTATATTCACCCCGGAAACAAACTGGCTACGCTGGTTGGTTTTAACAAAGCAGACGTGGATACACAGGTTTCAAAAGATGTGGCAATGCAGGTTGCAGCAATGGCTCCTGTTGCTGTTGATAAAGATTCGGTTCCAACTGAAGTAGTTGAAAAAGAACTTGCTATCGCAAAAGAAAAGTTCCGGTTAGAAGGTAAACCAGAGGCAATGCTTGATAGAATTGCTCAAGGTGCTTTGCAGAAATTCTTTCAGGAATCAACACTCCTTAACCAGGTGTATGTAAAAGATGGAAAAATCACCATCAAAGAGTTTTTATCAAAAACAGACAAAGACCTTACAGTTACTGCATTCGAACGCTATACGCTGAATGTGTGATTGTACGTTTGATGATATTTCAGAAAAGCTACTCGTTGATTCGGGTAGCTTTTTTCTTTTATCTTTTTCTGAATCCAACAAAAACCGAAAACTGAATCAGTCCTGCATCGGTGTAAGTGTGAGGAACCGAGGTGTCTTCAGTAATTTCTTCCAACGGAATAGGGTCGATGAGAGAAATGAAACCTGGTAACCAAGAAACTTCGAACGAAACTTTTACCGCGTTGTATTTTCGCGCATTGGGTTGAATACCTGCAACCAACCCATAATAAAACATTTCAAAAAAACTCTTCCCATTTTCGTTTATGCCAACGGTAAATTCTGGTATTTCAGCATTCAAACCATAAGTCGTTTTTGTCCCTTTGGTTTTGGTAACCAAATGAAAACCACCGACCGGGCCGGCATAAACAAACCCTTCGCTGCTGCGCGATAATTTTTGCTGGTACATCACTTTCACATATCCATTCAGTGTTTGATGCGATAAGTCAAAATCTTTTCCTTTTGTTTTGTCTCCGTCAACTTCATGTTCCTTAAAATAGTAGTAGGCAATTCCGGGATTTATGGTTAGCCTGTTTTTTAACCTGATATCAATTGGTATTGGTTTTTCGACTGATAGCGTTGGAAAACTTGTCAGGGTATGAAAATCTGGCGAAATGCTCTGATCGTTATAATTAATATACGGATACCCGATACCGGTTTTTATTGCCGGACTGATTTGCGCAGAAACGGTGTACCCCAGCAATAAAAGAGATAATATTATTAAAGCAATTTTCATATTGGCGATAGGAATTCGTTTGTAATGAAAGCAAGTTACTTTTTTAATCCGGTTTTACCATATTCTGCCTTAAGTTTTTCTCCATTACTTTTTCTACTTTCGGCATTGTGAATTATTACCATGCAATACGATAAAAAGCAACTCGAAATGCTGATTATGGAATATTTCAGGCATAACTGGTCTGAATTTCCGAAAGGGAAGCTGGAATCTACCGAGTCGCCTGATTTTACCATCAGTCTGAATAATCGAAATAAATTAGGTATTGAATTAACACGGTTAAGCCCGGTTAATCGTTTAATTACAATTGGTTTGCCGAACGATCAAACTCGGATAAACGACGAAATTGTTTTACTGGCCAGCGAAATATACAGCCGGAATTCGCCACTGAAACTATTCGTGAAATTTCTTTTTTCGGCAAAAATCATTATCGCAGAAGAACGGAAAATACCAGTGGCGGTTTTATGCGCAAACCTGGTTGGTAATGCAGTTCAATACAATAATCCATTTTCGTTTTTTAACCGCATTATTGCCGGAGAGCACCTCCCCGAAGGAATAGAAAGAATTCTTGTGGTAAATCACCCGGTTTTGCAAATGCCGGTTTGGGAGCGTGCCAATAACCTTGGTGTTTCGACTGATGTGGTTGACGATATCCGTCAGGCCATCAATAAGAAGGATGATAAACTGAGCATTTATCACAAAAAGCAACTTAATCTGTACTGGTTATTAATTATAAGCGACAGACTGTGGGGAATGAAACAATTTAACCTGCCACAACAAATCGACCGGCATGAATTTCGTTCCCGGTTTCAGCGTGTTTTATTATTTGACCTGATGAAGCCGGAGATATATCAAATCGTTTAACGTTAGCTTGAATTTTTTAAAACTTGAGTCCGCTCCGAAAAGTCCTTGACCCCCTATCCCCCAAAGGGGGGACTTCCTAATTCAATGATTTTCAGATGTTCCCCTTTGGGGTTAGGGGTCATACAGATGAAAATCATTGAATTTCCTACTTTTCTGAGTAGGCTCAAACTTTCACGAAGAAATTTTATCCGCAATTCTGCGCTCACTGTAGCCGGTTTTAGTTTTTTACAAACGAAATCGTTTGCTGCGTTTGCTGCCCAATCGGGTTTGGCCGATCTTTACAAAAACGATTTTCTGATTGGCACAGCAATCGGCTCACGGACACTGATGCAACCCGATACAGAAATGCTCGATTTGATTGCCCGCGGATTTAACCAAGTAACTTCTGAAAACGCCATGAAAAAGGGGTGTTATTCACCCAAAGGAAGACGTTTGGAAATTTGAAGAACCCGACAAACTTGTTGAATTTGCCGAAAAAAACAAAATGCAGGTTCAGGGGCATATGCTGGTTTGGCACAGCCAGGTACCACGCGATATTTTTACCGGTGCTGATGGTAACGCAGCCAGCAAGGAATTGTTGCTGAAACGCATGGAATCACACATTCATACTGTGGTCGATCGTTACAAAGGCAAAATCCGGTCGTGGGATGTGGTTAACGAATCGATTACTCCTGAAGATGGTTACCGCAAAAGCAAGTGGCTCGAAATCTGCGGTCCTGAATTTATGGAACGTGCTTTTCAATACGCTTATGAAACCGACCCGAACTGTTTGCTAATTTACAACGACTACAACGAAGAAGACCCGAAACGCCGCGATTTTATTGTGGAAATGGTAAAAGAATACAAAAAGAAAGGAATTCCGATTCACGGGAATGGAATGCAGGGGCACCTTAACCTCGACTCGCCCGACCTGAAACTATGGGAACAGGCCATTGAAGCGTACGCTTCGGTTGGTATGAAAATTTCGATTACCGAACTTGAAGTGGACGTTTTGCCATACGATTGGGAGCGATCAGCTGAAATTTCGACAAATGCAGCATATAAAGAAACACTGAATCCGTACAAGGATGGGCTGCCAAAAGAAGTTGAAGGTAAGCTTACCAAACGGTACGAAGATATTTTCAAAATTCTGCTAAAACACAAAGATGTGGTTGACCGTATAACTTTCTGGGGAACCAGCGACGACCAGTCGTGGAAAAATAATTTCCCGATGCGCGGACGCACCAACTATCCGCTGCTTTCTTGTTAATTAAATATCAGCACCTGCAAAAATCAAATCAAACAAAACGGGTGTTGAAACGTCATATTTGTATTGATAAAAATTTAAATATGAACGGATTATTTGATATCAGCGGCCAGGTAGCCGTAATTACAGGAGGATCAGGCAGTTTGGGCGGAAGCATTTCGAAATACCTGGCCAAAAACGGGGTAAAAGTGGCCGTCATTGGCCGCACCCAGGAAAACGTGGATTTACGTTTGGGAAAAATTATCGAAGCAGGTGGAGAAGGCATTGGGTTGGTTTGCGATGTGCTGAACATGGCTGAACTCAAAGCAGCCCGCCAAACCATTCTCGAAAAATGGGGCAGAATCGATATTCTTGTAAACACAGCCGGCGGAAATTTGCCGGGTGCTACGCTTACTACCGAACAAACAGTTTTCGATATGAAGATCAAGGACTTTAACGAAGTTACCGACCTCAACCTGAACGGAACTGTATATCCGTGTCTTGTTTTTGGCGAAGCAATGGCCGACAAGAAAAGCGGGTCGATTATCAACATTTCGAGCATGGCAACCATGGCTTCGATTACGCGGGTTCCCGGGTATTCTGTGGCCAAAGCGGGGGTTGAAATTTTTACCAAGTGGCTGGCCATGGAAATGTCAACCAAATTCAGCGAGAAAGTTCGCGTTAATGCAATTGCACCAGGCTTTTTCATCAGCACCCAAAACGAAAAAGTGCTGATTAATCCCGACGGTTCTTATACCGAACGCAGTCAGAAAGTAATTGCCAAAACCCCGATGGGCCGTTTTGGTGATATTACGGAACTGAATGGCACTGTGCATTTTCTGTGTTCTGAAGCCGCCAGTTTTGTCACCGGAACCATCATTCCTGTCGATGGCGGGTTTAGTTCATTCAGTGGGGTATAAGAAGTGTATGGCTTAAATTTTAATAAACTCACTCCACGTTTGGTGTAACCAGCCGTTGCCCCTCTCTTCACGCAGAGAGGGGAGGAGTCACCGGGGAATGGGGACGAGGGGTGAGTGAAAAATAAATTATCATTGGATAAATTTACATGGAAACAAAACTCATAAAATCTTGGCGCTGGTTTGGCGAAAAAGACCCGGTTCAGTTAGAATGGCTGAAACAAATCGGTGTTGAAGAAGTGGTTACAGCGCTGCACTACATCGCGAACGGTGAAGTGTGGACCGTGGAAGAAATTAAAAAGGTTCAATTTAAAATTAAAAATGTGGGGTTGGGGTGGAGCGTCGTGGAAAGTCTGCCGGTTACCGAAGCCATAAAAACTGCCGCGCCTATACGCGAAAAACACATTGCTAATTACAAAACCTCACTTCGGAATTTAGCTGAATGTGGCATAAAAACAGTGGTTTACAATTTTATGCCCGTGCTCGACTGGGCACGTACAAATCTTCATTTTCAGCTCGAAAACGGTGGCGAATCGATGTTGTTTGATTACCCGACTTTTGCCGCTTTCGATATTTTTATTCTGAAGCGCCCCGGCGCAGCAACTGATTACACACCAGAAATGGTTGCCAAAGCGGAAACCGTTTTTCATTCGATGACAGAAAAAGAAGCCGAAACGCTGGCACACAACATTATTGTGGTAACACAGGGTTTTATCGATGGCGTGATTGACCCGACGATTGCCGATTACAAACGAGCATTTTTGGAGCACCTCAACAGTTATGAGAACATTGGTCGCGAGGAATTGCGCGCCAACCTTGCTTATTTTTTAAACGAAGTAATCCCGGTTGCTGAAGAAGCTGGCATCAATCTGGCCATTCACCCCGACGACCCGCCGTTTCCGGTGCTTGGATTGCCGCGTATTTTCAGCACTGCCGACGATATGGAATGGCTGCAACAAATCTGCAAGCCTGTGAACAACGGCATTGCTTTTTGCGCCGGTTCTTTCTCCGCCCGCCAGAACAACAACCTGGTGGAAATGGCTAAAAAATACGGACACCGGTTTCATTTTGTGCATTTACGAAATACCCGGGTTTTGGATGATGGCAGTTTTTACGAATCGGGGCACATTGATGGCGGCGTTAACATGGCAAAGCTGATGGAAGCATTGATTAACGAAATGCAAAACCGCCAGAATAGCGGGCGCGCTGACATTCGCATTCCCATGCGCCCCGACCACGGAATAAAAATAGCCAACGACTTTGGACTGAATGGAAACCCCGGCTACCCGATGATTGGCCGCCTGAAAGGTTTAGCTGAAATTGCCGGTTTGGAAGAAGCGATTTTGCAATTGAGAAAATAGTTTTTAAGACATGAGTGCAGTGTCCCGATGTAATCGGGATAAATCGGCATTTTTGCCAAATCAAAAATAGAAACCTGATTTCACCAGATTTTAGTATCCATTTAAAGAATGGAACCCACCAATTGTTATGTTATAAAATTTCTAATTTTGAATATTGTTATAACTGACAATTAATCAGTTTCTTGTAAGAATAAAACTGACTAATCTTAATTTTTAATCTTTCAAATTTATCTCATAAAGATTCTTTATACCTGATAGATAATATCGCTGAAGAAAGCTTTAAAAGCTATTTTAAATGAGCAGGTTACATCGTACATTTGTTTAGACAAATTAAAAATAATACACCATGACTCAGATTCAGTTTAACAATGCGTTGCTTGGATTAAGCGACAAATTGCACTACTACGCATTAAGTTTGACTTCTGATTCAGAGAGGGCAGACGACCTTTTACAGGAGACATTCTTAAAAGCGCTCACCTATCGGGACAAGTTCGCACAAAACACAAATTTCAAAGCCTGGATTTATACAATAATGAAAAATACATTCATTAACGATTATCGCAGAAATGTAAAAACCAAAAATACATTCGATGGTTCGGGAAATGATTTGCATCTTTTATACTCCAAAGATGTGGTTGATCCGGGACCCGATTCAACTTACAGTTCGAAAGAAATCAATAAAACTATTGATGCTTTGGAAAACGAATACAAAGTTCCATTTACCATGTTTTTGGACGGATTTAAATACAAAGAAATTGCAGAAGAGCTTGAGTTACCGCTTGGAACGGTGAAAAGCCGGATTTTCTTTACCCGTAAGAAACTTGAAAAAGCTTTGAAGGATTACGATACAAATTAATGCGAATAGTTTTTATAATTTTGAAGAGATTTCCGTTTACGGGGATCTCTTTTTTATTTTAGTTTATTAGTTATGAAGAAGATAGCAGTTATATTGGCTGATGGGTTTGAAGAAATCGAAGCCATCAGCATAATCGATGTTTTAAGAAGAGCTGAGTTTGATGTTACAATCATTTCAACAACAGAAAAGGTTGAAGTAACAGGCTCGCACAATATTATAATACTGGCTGATAAGTTATTTGAAGATGTAAGTTATGAGTTGTTTGACATGCTTATTTTACCCGGCGGAATGCCAGGCGCCCGCAACCTGAATGAACATGCCGGACTTAGGAAGCAAATATTAAATTTTTTTGAACAAAATAAATGGCTGGGGGCAATTTGTGCTGCGCCGCTCGTTTTCGGGAACCTTGGGATTCTTAAAAATAAAAAGGCAACCTGCTATCCGGGGTACGAAAGTCAGTTACACGGGGCAGTTGTTACCGCCGAAGAAACAGAAGTTTCAGGAAAGATAATTACAGGAAAAGGCGCGGGTGTTGCCATTCAATTTGCGCTTAAAATTGTAGAAAAAACGAAAGGCGAACAGTTCGCTACAGAACTCGCAAGAAAAATGATTATTTCCTGAACTATTTCATTTTTCCGGCAATCCAGTTACGGGCATTTACAAAAGCCTGAATCCACGGAGCTACTTCGTCCATTTTTCTTTCAGCCGGGTAATAAGCCCAGTGCCACGGCTTAAACGCCCTTTCGAGGTGGGGCATCATCACAAGATGGCGACCATCGCCGGAACAAAGTGAGGCGGCAGCATAATGAGACCCGTTCGGGTTTGCAGGATATTCATCGTGACTAAATTTCATTGGAATATTGTATTCCTGCTCGTTAAAAGGCAGGTAGAACTTGCCTTCGCCATGTGCAACCCAAATACCCAGTTTCATTCCAGCCATATTTTTCAGCATCACCGATTCATTCGGCAGAATATCAACATTTACAAATGCTGATTCAAATTTGCCTGATTCGTTGTGCAACATTTTGGGCTGGATACTGTGTTCAGGATAAACCAACCCCAATTCAACCATCACCTGGCAACCATTACAAACACCTAAACTGAGTGTATCTTCTCGCTGATAAAAATTCTCAAGCGCCAGTTTTGCCTTTTCATTAAACTTAAATGCACCGGCCCAGCCTTTTGCCGAACCCAGCACATCGGAATTTGAAAAACCACCCACAAACACAATCATATTCAGTTCTTCCAGTGTTTCGCGACCTGCAATTAAATCGGTCATGTGCACGTCTTTTACATCCATGCCGGCCAGGTACATCGCATAAGCCATTTCTCGGTCACCATTTACTCCCTTTTCACGAATGATTGCGGCTTTAATTCCCGAAGGTTTTCTCCGGTTAAGGTCGATCCCCAGATCGGCGGCTTTTCCTGTAAAACCATTGAAATTATATTCGAGTCCGAATTTTTTATAATTGGTAAATCTTTGCAATGCCTTTTCATGTCCGCTTTGTTTACGGTCGAGTAGGTAAGATGTTTTGAACCAGAGGTCGCGTAAGGTTTCAATATCAAATTCAATTTCAAGGTTGAAATTCTTTACCTGCACTTTACCCTTTGAAATTGCAGTTCCTAAAACAACAAAATCAACACCTGCCTCGCTCAGTTGTTTTTTTACTGCATCGTTATCAGCACACTGAATCACAATTCCGGGATTTTCGCTGAATAGCACTTTTACAAAGTCAGTTTCTCCAATGCCGGTTAAATCAACCTGCATTCCCATATTATTACTGCTGAAACACATTTCAAGCAGCGTAGTAATCAAACCGCCCGATGAAATATCGTGGCCAGCAAGAACTAATTGCTGTTCAATCAGTTGCTGAACAGTATTAAATACTTGAATAAATTTTTCAGCACTTGCAACTGTAGGCGCTGTTTTGCCTAACCGGTTTATGGTTTGAGAGAAAGCACTTCCGCCCAAAGCACGTTCGGTAAACGAAAAATCAATAAACAATATCTCCTTCGAATCATCCAAAACCAGCACCGGCTCAACAGTTTCCCGGCAATCAGAAACTTCAGCCGATGCAGAAACAATCACGGTTCCGGGGGCATGAATCACGTCATCCTTGTATTTCTGCGTCATCGACATCGAATCTTTTCCCGTAGGAATATTGATTCCAAGATCACAGGCAAAATCGCTTGCAGCTTTAACAGCTTCGTAAATGCGTGCATTTTCGCCTGCATTTTTTGCCGGCCACATCCAGTTGGCACTTAAAGAAATACCGCGTAAATGGTCGGTCAGCGGAGCCCAGATAATGTTTGTCAACGACTCGGCAATTGACAAAACAGAACCTTTCCCCGCGTCAATCATTCCAGCCACGGGAGCATGTCCGATGGAAGTGGCAAATCCGGCAATACCATGATAATCGAGCGTAATAACACCAAGGTTATTCAGCGGAAGATGCAACTTCCCAGCACCCTGCTGTTTGGCGATACGACCAGTTACTGAACGGTCAACTTTATTGGTAAGCCAGTCTTTACAGGCCACCGATTCAAGCTGAAGTACATTTTCAGTATATGATTGGATATTTTCGGTATTGTATTCGAGTTCTTCAAATTCTGAAATAACTGTGGAATCCTGAAGAACAGTTTTTGGCGGATTTCCAAACATGTAACCTAATTGCCAGTCGATAGGTTTTTCTCCCGTTTTTGAGTTTTCGAAAGTAAACTGCATATCTCCGGTTGCCTCGCCAATATCGTACATCGGAGCCCGTTCGCGTTCAGCAATTTTTGAAAGCAAATCCACATGTTCCTGTTTCATAACCAGTCCCATGCGCTCCTGCGATTCATTCCCTATTATTTCTTTTTGAGAAAGCGTCGGGTCGCCTACCGGCAACTTGGCTGTATCTATTTTACCGCCTGTCGATTCAACCAGTTCCGAAAGACAATTCAAGTGACCTCCGGCGCCGTGATCGTGAATTGAAACAATCGGGTTTTCGTCAATTTCGCTTAACGCACGTATGGCGTTGTAAACTCTTTTCTGCATTTCAGGATTGGCGCGCTGAACTGCATTCAGTTCAATGTGGCCTTCAAACTCCCCGGTGGCCACCGACGAAACAGCACCACCACCCATCCCGATGCGGTAATTATCGCCGCCAAGTAAAACAATACGATCGCCTTTTTCGGGCTCGCTTTTTAAACTGTGTTTTTTATTGCCAAACCCGATTCCTCCGGCAAGCATAATTACTTTGTCGTAACCATATTTTTTGTAATTCCAGAAATGTTCGAATGTTAAAACAGAACCTGTAATTAAAGGCTGGCCAAATTTATTTCCGAAATCGCTGGCTCCATTTGAAGCCTTAATCAGAATCTCTTCGGGTGTTTGATAAAGCCAGTCGCGTTCTTCAGTTGCCTGTTCCCAGGGGCGTTCGGCTTCGGTTCGCGGATAAGAAGTCATATAAACAGCAGTACCCGCAATGGGCAAACTGCCTTTCCCTCCGGCAATACGGTCGCGTATTTCGCCACCAGTGCCGGTTGCAGCACCATTAAACGGCTCAACGGTAGTTGGAAAATTATGTGTTTCGGCTTTCAGAGAAAGTACAGTTTCAATCTCCTTAATTTCAAAAAAATCGGGTTTGTCCTGTGTTTTTGGAGCGAACTGTTCAATCACCGGACCCTGCACAAATGAGCAGTTATCGCGGTATGCCGAAATAATTTTATTCGGATTGACAGCCGAAGTTTTTTTAATCATCTTAAATAGCGACGATTCCATCTCTTTCCCGTCGATGATAAATGTGCCG
>DYSZ01000233.1 GCA_020726265.1 Draconibacterium orientale | reverse complement strand
GTTCGCTGGGATTTTACCCTGTGGCCGGTTCGGATGTTTACCAGATTGGTTCGCCGCTTTTCGAAAAAGCAACAATCAAATTGGGCGAAAATCAGCTTGAAATTCAAACAAAAAATTTCTCACCCAAAAACAAATATGTAAAAAAAGTTTGGTTGAATGGTATTGAACTCCATCACTGGTGGTTCAAACATGAAGAGATTGTAAATGGAGGGACACTTTGGTTTGAAATGACGGAAAATTCCACTGTGAAATGAAAATTAATGATGTTTCGTTTAAGTTGGGAAAAGTCGTCGACTACGTTCCGACTGACATTCACACTGAGCGAATCCCCATAGCTATCGGGAGAAAGGTTTTTATTTTTCAGTGTTCAAAGACCGGACAGCATTGAAAAATTAATAAAACTTATAAAAATTCAAATCATAAAAATATGAAAATACATCATCGACTAATCGCATTACTAATTGTTACTTTAATCTTTTCATCGTGTGAATTTTCTAAAAGAAAATCAATTCAACCGGTAAATCTTCGCTGTGAAAATCTGGAAAATCCAATTGCAATTGACATTACGTCTCCTTTGCTAAGTTGGAATTTGGTCTCCGAAAAAAGGGGACAGTTACAGTCTGCTTATCGCATTCTTGTTGCAGAGAGTGAGAAGAATCTGGAAAATGATAACGGTGATTTTTGGGATTCCGGCAAAATCGAATCCACTCAATCTGTAAATATTAAGTATGAAGGAAAATCCTTGAAATCGAGGGATGTTTTATACTGGAAGGTAAAAATATGGAATGCTGATAATGAAGAATCGGCCTGGAGTGAAACTTCAAAATGGGAAATGAGTTTTTTAGAGCAAACTGACTGGCAAGCCAAGTGGATTGGAATAGCAGAAGATGAAAATCCCCTTTCTTATGAAACCGGCCCGGCTCCTTACTTTCGGCATGAGATAAATCTAACTGATAAAATAAAATCGGCGAAGGTTTATGTTTGCGGTTTGGGTTTTTACGAATTATATCTCAATGGCAACAAAGTTGGTGACCAGGTTCTTGCTCCGGCCCAAACTAATTACGATAAAAGGGCATTGCCAAAATTGCTCTATCATTATGATGATCAATCCACCACGCGTGTTTTTTACAATACTTTCGATGTTAAAAATCAACTGCAAAAAGGTGAAAATGTTGTCGGGATGATTCTTGGAAATGGCTGGTACAATCAGCGCGACAGGGCAGTGGAAGGTGATTTGTGGTATTCAACGCCACGTTTAATTTTTCAGATGGAGATTGAATATGCCAGTGGTAAAAAGGAGACAATTACGAGTAATGAAGACTGGAAAGTAGCAACCGGGCCTTTACTTCATGATGGAATATTTACGGGCGAAATTTATGATGCAAGGTTAGAAAATGAAGGTTGGAATTTAGCCGGGTTTAATGCTGAAAGCTGGCAGAAGGCACGGTTGGTAAAAGCCCCAACAGGAAAAATGGAATCGCAACTTGCACCGCCTGATAAGGTTATCCGGACTTTTAAACCTGCTTCAGTTTCAACAAAAGAGGACGGATTAATTGTTGTTGATGCCGGCGAAATGATTTCGGGGTGGGTACGGCTACGCATAAATGAAAAAAGTGGTCAGGAAATTTCAGAGCAGTACATTGAAGAGTTGGGAAGCGCTTATGGACAAAAAGATGTTTACATTTCCAACGGAACTGAAAATGAAATTTACGAGCCGCGATTTACGTGGCACGCTTTCCGCACCATTGAAATAAGTGGAATTACACAACAACTTACTAAAGACGATATCGATATAGTAACGGTAAATACCGATGTTCCCCCGGTCGGCACTTTTAGTTGCTCCAACGAACTTTTCAATAAAATACAGGAGAATTACATCCGCACCCAGTTGGGTAATTTCCATGGAAGTATCAGCAGCGATTGCCCGCATCGCGAAAGATTGGGTTACACGGGTGATGGTTCAATTTTGGTAGAATCGGCCATTTTTAATTTCGACATGACCAACTTTTACCAAAAGTGGACGAACGACATGGATGATGCCCGGAATAAAATGACGGGATTTGTTCCGCACACCGCGCCTTATTGGGGCGGCGGCGGTGGACCTGCCTGGGGTTCGGCATATGTAATAACGCCCTGGTTCAATTATTTGTATTATGGCAATTCACGAATTCTTGAACAGCATTATTCGGGAATGAAACAATGGGTGGAATACCTCGGCACACGAACCGATGAAAACGGGATTATTGTTCGCGAAGAGCCCCGCGGCTGGTGTTTAGGCGACTGGGCACCTCCCGGTAAAATTGAGATTCCACCAGCTTTTGTAAATACATGTTACTATTTTTATGTTACCGATTTGATGTCGAAAATAGCAACAGTTCTTGCCAATAAAAGCGATGCTGAATATTTTAAAAAACTTGCGGAAGAGATAAAAGAGGTAATCAATACTCACTTTTTCGATAAGGGAAAAAACCAATACTGGGAAGGCAGACAGGGAGCGGATGTATTTCCACTGGCATTTGGTATTGTGCCGGAAGAGCACGTTAAAGGTGTGCTAAAAAATCTTACGGAAAACATAAATAAAAACAAGGGACATTTAGATACAGGAATTCTTGCTACTCCGCTTTTACTTGATATTCTTACAAAATACGGAATGGAAGATTTGGCATTTTCAATTATGAATCAACGTGATTTTCCTGGATTTGGCGAGTATATTTTAGGAAAAGGAGCAACAACATTGTGGGAACACTGGGATGGGACTTCCTCTCACAGTCATCCAATGTACGGTAGTGTAATCCGGTGGTTTTATCAGGCTGTGGCCGGAATTTACCCCGATGTTGAAAATCCTGGGTTTAAAAATGTAATCATCAAACCGGCTTTGTGTGGCGATCTCACTTTTGCTTCGGCGGATTACAATTCAATAAATGGAAAAATAACCAGCGAATGGAAATTGGTGGATGGCGACTTGCATTTTAATATCGAAATTCCTGCAAACTCAACAGCTACTGTTTTTATTCCTGCTGAAAATCTGGCCAATATTACTGAAGGAGGTAAAGGATTAGATAAAACCCGGGGATTCGAGTTTGTTAAAATGGAAAATAACAGGGCAGTGTATAAAATTGGCTCGGGCAAATACAGTTTTGTTTCAAAAGATGTGGCATCACTTATTCAGCCAGTGATGCACACATCAACACCGGTTATTTTACCTAAGGACACCCTTTTTACAAAGTCTGACAAAGCGCTGTTTTCGGTTCATTCGGCAACCGAAGGAGCAGAAATTTATTATACCACCGACGGTTCGGTTCCGACGGAAAAATCGATTTTGTATAGTACCCCAATTCCGTTGGATAGCGATGCAACAATAAAGGCAATCGCTTATAAAGAAAGTCTGCTTTCGAGTTATGTTCAAACCGAGAAAGTAAAATTTGTTGATCCCAAAATTAATGGGGTCAATTACACAGTTTACGAAGGAGAATGGGAAAATAAACCCGATCTCAAAAAACTGAAAGCGGTCTCCAGTGGCAGACAATACGATTTTAATGTGAATCAGATTAAAAAGCGCGAAGATTACATTGCCGTTATTTTTAACGGTTTTATTCAAATTGAAAAAACAGGAGTTTATACTTTTTATTCCTCGGCAAATAATGGGAGTTGGTTTTATATCAACAATAAACTGGTTGTTGATAATCCCGCAGGTACTGAAAGTGGTGAAATTATTTTGAAAAAAGGAAAATACCCTTTAAAAGTTATCTATTTTGAAAACACAGGAACTGAGAGTCTCGATGTATTTATGAGAGGTCCGGGAAGTGAGAAGGAAACAATTCCCCCGGCGATGTTATTTTTTGAATAGAATACCAATGAAAATGAATAAATTAACGATACTAAGTTTATTGAGTTTAACCATGTTTGCAGCATGTACCTGCAAATATGGCCAATCTACGGATTATACACAGTTTGTCGACCCAATGATCGGCACTGGCGGTCACGGGCACACTTTTCCCGGAGCAACCGTGCCATTTGGAATGGTGCAGATTAGTCCCGACACACGCTGGGAAGACTGGGATGGTTCATCGGGTTATCATT
>DYSZ01000005.1 GCA_020726265.1 Draconibacterium orientale | reverse complement strand
AATAGCCAAAAGTGCAGCTAACTGATAATCATTTGTTTAATTCTTAACATCTGCCGGTGAATTGTCCTTTAAAATTTTTATAATTCAAAACAGTCTCTGAGGTTGAAAAATGAATTTTCCAAACTATGCCAAACAAATTAGTACTGAATTGCCACCACCGACCCGTCAAACGTGGTTGCAAGAATCCGGCGTTTACCGGCAGCAGTAACGCCATTTACAAGTGCGTTGGAAAGTTTTATCCGCCATTCAACCGTGTGTGTTTCTTTGCCGATGGCCACAATTTCACCGAGCGAAGTGGGAACAAAAATCAAATTGTCGGCTTCGGTGATTGGCGACGGGCCTATTTCGTAGCCCAGTTCAGCAGGACAATCCCACGCTGTTTGCTGTTCGTTTGCCGCTGTTTCGAATGCCATCACATGTCCTTCGGTCATATTTTTGATATACACATGTTTCCCATCTTTTGAAATTCCGATGGATTCGCGGCATGAATATTCTCCTGAATCCCAGATTTCGATGCCTGTTTTGGCATCGAGGGCAGTCATCCGGCGGTCGGGAGCCACAATAAATATTTTACCATTTGCCGCCACAGGCCAGACTGCCGCCGGCGATAACATGCGGTTGTTATATTTTTCGCGTTTCCAGCGCAATGCACCTGTCTCTTTGTCGAGTGCATAAAAAGTGTTGCCCCACGAGCCAAAATAAACCCTGTTTTGATAAACCAGCGGTTTCGTTTCGACAAACCCGTTCACTCCGCTAAACTGCCATTTCAGATTACCCGAATTTAAATCGATGGCCATGAACATACCTTCGGATGAACCGATAAACACTGTTTCACCATCAATTACCGGCGAAGCAACAAGGGGTTTGCCGGTTTCAAAATGCCATTCGGGGTTACCTGTTTTCAGATTAAGGCAATAAATATTTTTGTCGGTTGAGGCCACCACAACCCTGTTTTTTCTGATTACCGGTGTTGAATACACTTTTCCCCGGGTGACAAACCGCCAGGCTGTTTTCCCCGTATTTTTCTGAACAGCCACAATTTCGCCACGGGTATTGGCATACACTGCGCACTTTCCGGCAACTGTAATTCCGGTTCCAATATCGCTGTTGTCCTGCAATCTCCATTTTATACTGATTTCTGGATATTTTAAAATACCAGAGAAATCTGTTTCTGAAATGCTGGTTGATTTGGGTTTAAACCTGTGATGCTGAACCGGAATTTTGCACCAGCACCGATTTCCGTTTCCACCCGGATTCTGTTCGGTAAAACTGATTGAATCAGCAGTTATGGCCACAATATTGTATCCCCCGACTTCATTTTTTGCCCTGAGATTTGAGCGACACATTACACCCGGAATACCATCGAAATCGAATGTTTTGTTGGCATGCCCGTGACCCATCAAACTCACCTGAATATTTCGGGTTTTCAACAGGTCGGTTACTTCGCCGGCGTTGGCCAGCGACTCGTCGAGCGGATAATGATTGATGAAAATTACAGGTTGGGTAGTGTCACACATCTGCCGGAGTGTTTTTTCGAGAAAAACCATCTGTTCGCGCGGAACAAGCCCGGGGGCCATCCGCATATTTGGCCCGCTGGCCGTACCTATAAACAGAAATTCGTTCTTTTCGAAACTGAATTCTTCGGCCCCGAAAAAGGTAACAAAATCGTTGTTGCCGCTTTCCGACCATTTTGAGTCGTGGTTTCCGGGTAAAACATACAAAGGAACTTTCAGTTCACGAAGAATTGTTCTGGCTTCAAGCAATTCCTTTTCAGAACCAAATTCGGTAACATCGCCCGATAAAATCACAAACTCAATTTCGGGATTCAGGTTGATATCGGCAATTGTAAGTTCCAGATCGGCTGCTCCGGTGCTTCCACCAACATGGCTGTCGGTAACCAGTGCAAATTTGAATGATTGTGCGCTAAGTGCAAAAACAATTAGTGAAACAAGAACAACCAGCAAAATCTTTTTCATTATCCACTATTTTGGGTTGAAAATAAAAAACATCGGGTGATTTTTGGTCACCCGATGCAAGATTAACTAAACTAAAGTCTATGAATTTTCGGGTTCAATTCACCCGAAGTAACCAGATTTTTACCATCCAGGAGTTTGTGTCAGAGTGAAACCTTTGTCGATATACTCGCTGATTTGTGTATTTCCAACCGGAGCGAGATAAACCCTTTCGGTAAAAGCATCGCGGTTTGAAACGTTTTCAGGAATGTAGTAGCCAACCATATCAGCCTTATTTGTAGCGTTGTATGTAACAATTGTACCGTCTTCCTTTTTCACTTTCAGTTTTCCTTCTTTTGCTTTCACCAGCCATTCGGGATATTCAGCCTGAAAATCGACCCACAAACCCAGCAAATTATCAGGGTCGGTATTGGTCATATAATTGATTTTTTTCCAGCGTTTAATATCGAGCAGACGTGAATGTTCAAACACGAATTCCATGCGGCGTTCACGACGGATTTCCCAGATCAGTGCAGGAACATCGGCATCGCGTTCAGGATCATCAGGAAGTGCTGCCAGCGAAAGCGGGGCTGTTTTCTTAATCCCTTTTGCTGTGGCAGTTGCATCGAGCGGACGGTTGCGGATGGCATTGATTGATGCATCGATATCGGCTTGTGCAACCGGAGTTCCACCCAAAGTGGCCAACTCGGCTTTGGCTTCAATCCAGTTTAAAACCACTTCGGCCAAACGAATTACGGGTGCATCGTTTGTATTTGTGTTAGAACCATATTTTGCCGGATACGGACCCGGGTACAATTTAACACCTTCGCGGTCGATAAACTTACAGGCATACAGAAGTGTAGCCGACTCCTTTTTAGGAGAATCCCAGAAAGTAGCTTCGAAACGCGGGTCGCGGGTGGCTACAACACTCTTTATATTGAGTTTGCCGGCATTTTCAACCGTCGATAATTTGTACGGTTTTCCATCGTTACAAATAAAAGACTTTGCAAGTTTAAGGTTTGGTCCAGGGCTTTGACTTTCGTAGCCATTCGAATACGATGCAATATGATGTGTAACTCCAATAGCTGCATCGTACTGACGGAACAAAATCACCTCTTTGTTACCCGACAAATCTTCTGAACCAAAAAGCGAACGGAAATCACTGGCAAACGAATACTTTTTTGAATCAATCACAAATTGGGCTGCTGTTGCTGCAAGATTCAGGTATTTAGCTGCTTTTTCGTTGTTGTTCAGGTGGTATTTCTGCCAGGTTCCTTCAAACAACATCAAACGCGAGATGAATGAAGCTGCAATGTATTTGTTCAGGTACTGGGCGCTTTCGTCTGAAAGGCGCATGTTGTCGAGTGCATACACAAAATCGTCGTAAACCTTGTCCATCACCATGGTGCGGTCGTCGCGGTCTTTGTACATCAGATCAATTTCGGTATCAAGTAAAACTTTGTCGTAGTATGGCACATTGCCAAAAACGCTCACCAAACGACTGTATTCATAACCCCTGAAAAAACGTGCCACAGCACTCCAGTGTTTATAGGCTTCGGCTGTGATTTTGTCGTCTTTCATCTGGTCAATTCTTTCTATAAAAAGATTTGATTTGCGAACCCATGCAAAATTCCAGGTTGATCCTGTGTAAGTAGAAAGCCATGCTGCAGTTTCAGATGTAGCTGCACGCGATGATGGTGCCTGTGTTTCAAAACCGCCCTGTTTACCAGACGAAGCGAGGTCGTCGGAAAATGTGTAACCGCGCAGCGATGCATAATCAACACCCCAGGAACTGTTGTATCCTACAAAATAGTTGGAGTAAAAACCATTGGCAAACAGGCGAAGACTGTTTTCGCTTGTCCAGTAGTTGTCATCGTTCATAGTTGTTAACGAAGGTTTATCGAGATAATCCTCACAACTGCTGAACACAAGGGTTACTGCGGTCAATAAAACTATAATTATCTTTTTCATATTTCCTGTATTTTAGAAGTTTAACTGAAGACCGAACGAAGCACTTTTATAGGTTGGAACCCCAATACCTGTGCGGCCCATATTGTAATAAGAAGAATTCCACATGGAGTAACCCGAAATTACTTCAGGATCGATTGGCAGCCCGCCCAGTTTGTCGAAAGTAAAGAAGTTTTCGAGCGAAACATAAAAACGTGCTTTGCTGATATTGACTTTACTGATTACAGACATTGGCAATGAGTAGCCAAGTGTGATGTTTTGAATACGTGTGTAAGCCATATTCAGCAAGTAGCGGGTTTGTACCTGCATATTAAGAGAGGTATTGCTTCCGGCCTGGTTGTATGGAGCCGGGTAAAAAGCACCGGTGCGGTCCTCGCGCCAGAAATCGCCTGCAATGGCTTGTGGCATGGCACCATCCGAAGAGTTGAAACCGGGGATCGCCAAAAATCCGTTACCCCAAACATCACGTTTTCCAACACCCTGAATAAATACTGAGAAATCGATTCCCTTAAAATCAGCACCTGCACGTAAACCATACTGGTAACGTGGTGTTGAATTTCCAATCACTTTCAGGTCGCCATAATCGGCTTCGCCATTTGCATTTGTAAGCAATCGGTTACCCGGATCAATTACACCGTCGCCATTTAAATCTTTAAATTTCACATCGCCGGGGCCAAACAAAAAGTTACCCGATTGTAATCTGCCTTGTGTTGGTGAATTCGGGTCGGCTTGTTTGTAAACAGTGTATTTTGTTCCTTTCGGATCGGTAACTTCCACTTTCTGTAATTTACCATCGCCTCCGTATTCAAAATCTTCTTTCTGATATAAACGGTCGGTTTCGTAACCCCAGATTTCGCCGTAGGTTTTTCCCACATACCAGCTATCAATACTTTGGGTTGTTCCGTACTCAGTAATCTCTGTAACTGCATCAGAGAAAGTAGCCACCATATTGATACCCAATCCGTTTTTAAACCTGTGAACATAATCAACCTGCACCTCAATACCGTTTGTTCTCAGCGAACCATAGTTACTTTGTGGTGCACCAGTACCAAATGTTGCAGGAATTCCTTCAAGCGGAACAATCATGTTTTTTGTATCGCGTTGGAACCAGTCGAAGCCTAAACCAAGTTCATTTTTCAGGAAACGCGCATCAAAACCGAGGTCGAGTGTGGTAATATCCTGCCATGTAACCGAAGTAGAAACTGCGCCCGGTGTGCCAAACTGGTATAGTTTTGCATTCGAAATCATCCAGCTTGTCATCGAACCGCTCATTGTTGGGACATAGAGTGATCCGGGTACAGACTGGTCGCCGATGGTACCCCATGAGCCACGAAATTTCAGTGCATCAAGCCACGATTCTGACCAGTCCATCCACGATTCTTCGTTTACACGCCACCCGGCTGAGAATGATGGAAACCAGCGCCATTTCAGGTCGGTCGGAAATTTAGAAGTTCCATCGTATCTCAGGTTGGCTTCCAGTAGATATCTTTCTTTAAAATTGTAGTTCATCCTTCCAAAGAAACCTAACTGCGATTCCCAGTATTCATTACCACCAGCAGTTTGTGTTCCGTAAGCCAGGTTAAACTGAGGATTTTCGTAATCAACCAACTGTGTAATCTGCGACCAGTTGGAGGTGCTTGTCATACTTACGCTGTTCATACCCAACATAAAATTGAATTTATGCACATCATCGAAATTCAAATCGTAAGTGGTATTCAGGTTAATGGTGTTCCACTGCATATTCTGAGCAATCTGGTAAACATGATCAGGATTGGCGCCAACAGAAGTGTAGGTTTTCATAACCAACTGATATGCCGGCATGGCGCCTTCGGCAGTTGAAGGAACTTCTTCGCCTGCATTGTTTACATAAATCCGGTTGCCATCGACATCGTTTCTTGCAACAGCAGCCGACCAAGTATCACGTGCGGTGTATCTTGTTCCCGGGTTTTTCTCCATGTATTCCTGATTGGCATGCGTATAATCAAAATTGATTTTCCAGTCTTTTGTTGGAGAATAATTGAGCCCTCCGTTCATACTCAGGTAATTTGTTTCCTGATTCGCTGTATTTGCAGCCGACATTTCGTACGCCGGGCTGCGGAGTGGGTCACCATCTTCTGTGGTCATAGGATATGTCGGCCCCCAACGATATATGTACAACCACGGGTCGGCAGTGGTTGAACTGGTTGCATAAGCATAGCTTTTGTTTCGCTTCGAATACATAGAGCCTGCATATACTTTCAGGTTATCAGTAATATATGTACCCAGCCTGACAGAACCATTGTAACGTTGAAAATCATCTGTTTTGGATGGCTTAATCAAACCAGTCTGGTCGAGATAGCCAAAAGCCACATTGTATTCGGTTTTTCCGCTTTTGCCATTCACCGATACGTTATGGGTCTGTGTTGGTGTCCATTCGTTTACCATATAATCGTATGGATCGTAGGTTCTTAACCCTATTTTTCTGTTGCTGGCATCAACATACCAGTCGCGACCATACAACATGGGGTCGTTTGGTTTTACCACATCTCCATAAGTTTCCTGCCAGATTTTTGCTTTGTCATAGCCTTCGCGGGTCATTTGCCAAAATGCACCAGCCACAACTCCACCGACGCGCTCAAAAGCCAGTGTAGTATATTCCAGCCCATCAAGTTCAGCCATCTCCATTTTTTTCGAAATGTTCTGAAATGCCAGGTTACCGGAGTAAGTTACATTCACACTCTCGGTTTTAGCGCCTTTTTTTGTGGTAATAAGAATAACACCAAATGCAGCTTTCGCCCCATATATTGAAGCTGAAGCAGCATCTTTTAAAACTGAAATCGATTCAATATCATCAGGGTTCACCATCTGAATTGAAGGAATTTCAACATTGTCCATCAAAATTAATGGAGACGAACGTCCCTGCATTGAGCCAAGCTGTCCGCGGATTTTCATAATCGGGTCGGACCCGATTTCACCACTCGGAACCACAACGCTCAAACCAGGTGTTGTTCCCTGCAGGCCACGACCTACATCAGGAATGGGGCGCGAGTCGAGCACTTTCATATCAACCGATGCTACTGCACCCGTCAGGTTTGTTTTCTTTTGAGTTCCGTAACCCACGGCTACAATTTCATCCAGCTCTTCGTAGGCTGACTCAAGATTGACATTGATTGTTGATACACTACCCACTTTAATTTTCTGGGTTGTCATACCAACATAACTGATCACCAGCGTGGCTCCTTCCGAAACCGAAATCTGGTATTGTCCGTCTGTACTGGTTACTGTTCCGTTCGACGTACCTTTTTCAAGCACTGTAACCCCGGGTAGTAACTCACTGGTCTTCTTTTCGCGGATTTCTCCGGAAACCGACCTTTTTTGTGCCGTTGCCATTTGAACAAACAGGCCCAAAAATAAGAGAATAGCTAACGTTTTTTTCATAGTACAATTAGTAATTACATGATGAATGATATTAAATATTTGAATTTATGATAGTTAAAAAACTGATTGATATCTCTTCCGATAATCATTGGATGCAAGTTTGATTTATTGTTTTATATGTTTTCAATAGCTTAATTCTGGTTTATTCGCACCCAAAGTAAGGATAATTTTTTAAATAAACATGCATTTTTGTAAGATATAATACCAATTTTTTCAATTCGATAGTCTCAATTATGTATATATCTGTTTTTCAATTTATTAATTAATATTTGTCAAAAGAATTGAAAGTGAGTTTTTCTTTTTAAAATAAACCGGCAGTATTCTTTTGTAAAACAAATGAAAGTCAATCTAATATGCAGCTATATATAATCATATTCAGAATCTATCGTATTGGTAAAGTAATTCTCCGATCTGTTACAAACATCTTAAAATATGATTTTTGGTATCGAAAAAATCAACTTGTAATACATATATAATATTAATCCCATTAATTGAACATGTATTATAATTATTACTAAGAAAAGCTGAGACTAAAACCTGCAGGATTTTGTCTTTAAAACAGGAGATTAAAAATCGCCGGCAGCAGAAATCATGGCCAGGTAATTTTCAACCGGAACATAGCCCGGAATGCTGTTCCCCGAACCCAGTGCATAAGCTTTCAGACCGGTTAATTCCAATATTTTATGGCCTCTTTTCAAAATTTCCTCCGGATTTCCGCGTGTCAGAAAATCCAAATCGATGCCACCAACTACCGCAATTCTTCCATGCCATTGTTGCCAGAAATCCTCCACCGGAATGATGGCATCTTCAAACGAGTGTTTTGCATCGAATTTTAGTTCATTCACCACATCATCCATCACGGCTTCAAGATTTCCGCATGAATGTAGAATGGCAAATTTTCCGTTATGGTGAATGGCCTCCACTATTTTTTTGTGCCACGGAAATACAAGTTCGCACAGCATTTCGGGCGGAATCATGGTTTGCGTTTTAAAACCCCAGTCGTCGTTTACAATGAGTGCACCCACGGTTGAAACCGAACTGCAGGTTTCGTAAAACCGCAGCAGCCGAGAACCCACCGCATCGAAAATGGCCTTGCTCAATTCCTCATCTTCGTACAGCATAAAACAGAGGTTCTCGAAACCAACGAGGCTTGTCACATTTTCGAGCAGCCCGCCGGGTGCCGAAATCACAAGCTTCATCCCATCTTTTAACTCAGTTGCCATATTATCCAGCAATTCAAAATCGCCCTGTTCGGGATTGGGCCAGTTGTATTTTTCAAATGTGTTTCTGTCGGTAATCACACTGCCTTCGTTCTGCGAAACGGTTGCTTTTTTTTCCTGGTCGGCAGTGGTGAACGAAAATCCGCCAAAATAGCGCGAAGGAATAGTCGCATAATCATAACCGGAAGTGTGGAAAAAACCGATAATATCCCTGATTTTTTGTTCAGGAGTTTCAGCCGCTTCGAAAGGCCTGTCGTTAAAAAACGAAATCAATCCGGCATTTACAAAATACTCGAAAAGCACCGGCCTGTCGGGTGTTTCGCGACGAAGCACGCGGGCGAGCTGCTCAAAATCAGCCGGATATTTTCGCTTTGGAATCATTTATACATCCAATATTTCTTTGCCAGTTTTCTGAACGTTTCCTCATCTTTTCTCCAGTAAGGAAGCATGTCGTCAACGCGCATATTTTTTGCTATCAGCAACCTGATTTGGTCGCTGCCGCAAACTTTGTCAAACATGTTGTACCGCGATTCGGTTTCGGGACTAAAACATTTCTTTTCGGGATAAAGCGCAGCCATTTCCTGCATTACATAAAACTGTATTTCGGTAATCCTCACCTTTTTGTAATCGGTAAAATAAAACTGAACTCCTGAATAATTTTTCCCCTGCCCCGTGGCATAAAAGGGTTTCATAAAAATGGGGCGGAAAATCACGCCCGGCATTTGCAGGTTGTTCAGCCGTGTGGTAAGTGCCAGTGCATCAATCGAATCTTTTGCAAAAATCTGGAACGGCAGTGTGTAACCCACGCCAATCGACATAAAACTGAATTCGCCCAAAATACCCGAAGCGGCATAAAAATAGGGCGAAGTGGCGTGTGGAATGTGCGGCGAAGTAAGCACCCACGGCAGCCCGGTCTGGTCGAAAGTCATGCTGCGTTTCCAGCCTTTCATTGGCACAACAGTGAGTTTGCACTGCGCTCCCAGCATTTTTTCGTTGTTAAGCATTTTGGCCAGTTCGCCACAGGTAAGCCCGTACAAATACGGAATTTTAAACTGGCTCACAAACGAAATAAACCTGTCTTCGGCCAGGTTGCCCTCAATTTTCAGTCCGCCCACTGGGTTGGGTCTGTCTAAAACCACAAATTCGATGTTGTTTTCGGCAGCAGCTTCCATCGCCAGCCCCATCGTACTGATGTAGGTATAAGAGCGGCACCCGATATCCTGAATATCATACACCAAAACGTCAATATCTTTCAGCATTTCGGGAGTGGCTTTGCGTGTTTTTCCGTAGAGCGAATACACGGGTAATCCTGTTTGTGCGTCGGTAACTGTTTCAACATGGTCGCCGGCATGGATATCTCCACGCACGCCATGTTCAGGTCCGTACAACGCCACAAGTTTTACACCCGGTGCTTCATTCAGAATATCGACTGTTGATTTCAGTTGCGAATCAACGCCGGTGGGGTTTGTAATCAAACCAACCCTTTTCTCCTGGAGGATTTTGAAGTTCGATTCGCGCAAAACTTCGACGCCGGTTTTCACTTTTGGCGAACTGAAAGCTGTGGTAAATACCATTAAGAAACAGGCAATTGTAATTGTTATTTGTTTCATTTTTCTTCTTTCTTTTTTATGCCGAAACCGGGTTTGATTTTTACAAAAAATACGGGCAGCAAACCGGGAATCATGCAAAGTATCACCCACACAAAGAAATGGCGGTATCCGATAATATCCTGCAGCCAGCCCGAAAACATGCCGGGAATCATCATTCCCAGCGCCATAAAACCTGTAGCAATTGCAAAATGTGCGGTTTTGTGTTCGCCTTCCGAAACATAAATCATGTACAACATGTACGCGGTAAAACCAAAACCGTAGCTGAACTGCTCGATAACCACGCAGAGTCCGATAATCAAATGGCTTTCAGGCTGAAAATAAGCCATGTACACATACGCAAGGTGGGGCAGGTTGATGGCCAGCGCCATAATCCAAATCCAGAATTTCAATCCTTTTTTTGCTGCCGCCAATCCTCCTGAAATACCGCCAACTGTTAGCGCCAGAATGCCAAAAGTCCCGTAAAGCAAACCCACATCGCCAGTGGTGAGTCCCAAACCGCCCAACTGCCGCGGGTCGAGCATAAATGGCGAGGCCATTTTAATAATCTGCGATTCGCCCAGTCGGTACAAAAGCAAAAACGACAAAATCAGTCCGATATCTTTTCGTCTAAAAAACGAGCCAAAAGTTTTGAAAAACTCTTTCAGAAAATTCTGGTGGCGTGCAGCCTGAACATCGGCGGACGGATGTGGAAGAATAAACCGGTGGTACAACGAAAACAGCGCAAACATCGCGGCCAGAATTATAAAAGTGATACTCCACGCCAGTTGCAGGTTTCCGGATGTTCCCTTAAAAACAGCTTCCGTAGGGCGCGAAAGTTTCGGGTCGCACTGTAAAAGCAGGTAAGCCGGCTTGTCGTAGTTATGCGAATTAAAAGCCAGTCGTTCGCCTTCGATGAGTTTGATGCTTTTATCGCCACTGTTGAATTTCAGGTTCAGCACCATCTCTTTGTTTTCTTCGGGTTTCGCGCTTAGTTTTACAGCAACCACGCTTACATTTCCTGTGAGTTGGTTGGCCGGAATTTCTGCCGTTTTATCGCCAAAATGTTCTTTTAAAAACGATTTTAACGGTGACGAAACATGAGCTGTCCACCATGATTCACCGGATTTGCCATTCTGATTGTTTGCCTGTGCGCCCGTTTGGTGTACAAATCCGTTTTCGATATTGTGTGCCGAAATGATTTTCCGAATAGAATCGAGTTGTGAAGTAGGAATATTTTGGATTGACAATTCAGCTTTCTTAGGAAAAACCATAAAATAGCTTTCTCCGCCCGTATTGTTTTGTACAACTTCGGGCAAAACAATTTCTTTTGAAAACGACGGACTTGCAACGGCACTGATTTCGACCGGTGGCAAACCGGTGGTAGTTTCGAAAAAACCGGCTAAAATGATGAGCAGCCCCTGCCCTGTAATCATGGCAATGCGGTAAAATGTGCTGCGTATTCCCACAAAATAAGCCTGTTTGTGTTCGTCGAGACCGAGCATGTAAAACCCGTCGGCGGCAATGTCGTGTGTGGCTGAGCTAAACGCCAGCAGCCACATAAAAATGAGCGTGATTTTAAAGAAAACAGGCAACGGTATGGCCAGTGCAATGCCTCCCAGCGCTGCACCAATCACCAATTGCATGATGACAATCCACCAGCGTTTGGTTTTCAGCAAATCGACCACCGGGCTCCAGAGTGGTTTTATCACCCAGGGCAAATACAACCAACTGGTGTACAGCGCGATGTCGGTATTCGAAATCCCCAGCCGCTTGAACATGATGACGGCCACTGTCATTACAACAACATACGGAATTCCTTCGGCAAAATAGAGTGTGGGAATCCACGCCCAGGGATTGCGGGTGGTCGTTTTAGTTTGTTTCATTTTGGTTTTATAAGCCCCCTCCAACTCCCCCAAGGGGGAGATTGAAGAAATGGTGGCAGTTGTTAATCCTTTTTCTACATCAAATGTTTTAGTTTCAGATTGCTACACTACGCTCGCAATGACGGACATTTCTTACGTGTCAGGGGAAGGAGGTTGGTTGGCGGCTTGCCGCTAACCAACCTCCTTCCTTATCCAACCAGAAAATGGAAAACGTCATTGCGAGCAACGCGAAGCAATCCGAATGATTCTATCATATTCTGTAACCTTTTGTATTTCTTTTTATTGATACAATTTTTCAAGTTCGGCTCCACGAAAATAGTGCATCAAAATTTCGTCAAATACATGTCCTTTTTCGCCCATCACAGCGGCGCCAATCTGGCAAAGCCCCACGCCGTGACCCCAACCGGCACCAGTTAAAACAAATTCCTGCGGAATTCCGTTTTCAATTTTCAGTTTATCGACTACAAAAGCCGAACTGTACAAATGCGATTCGGAAAGCGTTTTGCGGATTTCGAGTTCTTTCCCGATGGTGAGCGTGAGTTTACTGCCCACAATTTTCAGTTTTTTCAGCCTTCCCGATTTTCCACGTTCAACAGGAATTAAATCAACGATTTGGCCAAAATCATGGCCTCTTTTTCGCGCAATTAATTCAGCAATAACCTGCTGAGAATAGTTAACTTTCCAGCGGTAAAAGTCGGTGGTTTCCTGGTCGTAATCGTTTAAAACCTGCGAAAGCACCTGTTTGTCGTGCGTGTTGCAAAACGCTTCCGGCGCGCTGCGAATCCAATTTTCTGCTGCCGTTTCTTTTGTCAAATCGAGGTCGAACCCTTCCGGATTTTGCGGATTATCGACAATCGCCTGCAAATACGGGTGTACCTCGGGTTCCCAAACGTTTTCAAAAGTTTCGGCCACGCCGCCACAGCTTTTCGAGAAACGGGCATCGCAAACCTTGCCGTTGTGCATTAAAGTCAATCCAAAAGTTTCGGTAATGGCCTGCCGCACCAGTTCGCTGGTTTGGCGCGTAATTCCCTGGTAGCGCTGACAGTGGTCATCGGCACAAACATCAAAATTCACATGGTCTTCGCGGTCGTACCAACGGATGTATTCGGTAGCCGTTTCTGCAACCGGGTTGTAATTTTTTGCCGACTGTTTCAGCTCCTTTCCTTTAATCACCTGCGCCAGCAGCCACGACCGCGAAATCACCGCGTGCGCTTTTAAAAGTTCGATGCTGCTGGTAGCGCTCATTTCCGACGAAATCACACTTTCAAGGTAATCTTCCAGCGGAATATCGTTGATTGCCGTGAGTTTTTCGTTTTCAACAATAATACAGAGCGAGCCTTTAAACCGCTGGTTTTCTTTTCGTTCCCAATGAAAATGAATGCCGATGGTCACATCGAACAAGTCGAAAGAGGCAGTTTTCGGGTCAACCGGATTAAGTACCACATTCGCCGATTTTACGGGCACGCCGTTTAAAACAATTTTACCTTCTGAAAATGAAACGGTTTGCGCCCCGTTCATGATTTCGCCGGTTTCGCGTAACATGTGATAACCGTTCAGCACAAACCTGATTTCAGGTTCGTACATGATGCCCACTTTAATGGTTGGCTGGTTCATGGCTTTTGTATTTTAATTTGAAACTCATTTTTTATTGCGGCTGTCAGTTGCCCGAAAACCTGACCGCCGATGGTAACCTGCTCAAAAATATCGGCGATATCGGCTGCTGTTATTTTGTCGAAATCTTCTTTCCGGGGTGTGATAAAAATGCCGCCAAAATCGACGGATGCCGGGCTGAGCAGAATCTGTTCCTCTCCTTCCGCAAAAAACTGTGACGGACGATGTAATTTCCTTGGAAATAAATGTACTGTCCATTTTGCATCCGAAAAATAACAGAGCACGTTCAACATCGGTTCCTTTTTTTCGGGTTGAAATTCATGAAACTTTGCCGTAAAAAACTGAATCGCCTGAACGGCTTCTTCAAAATCGGTGGTTTCGATGGAAATCATGCGGCGTAGGTAGTTTTCAAAAGCCCAGATTTTTGTTGAACCGGTTTCAAAAAGCAGGTTGTTTTTATCGGTTACTAATGTTTGGAATTCAGCCTCCACCGGCATAAAACCATTTTCTCCTGCCTGAAAATGAAGATGGTCGGGAGCCGAAGCGCCACACTCTGGACCGTTGTAAAACACGGTGAATCCTTCCATTTTTTTGGCAATTTGCAACATTTCGGCAATGTTTTCAAAAAACAACTGGTCGGTGTGCGCCAGCGATGAAACCGTAAAATGCCGGTGAAAAATGGGAAATGGGTTTACCAGAATCTGAAACCTGTCACCACAGCCGATGGCTTTTTGCTCAACCGGCCGGTTTTCGTCGCACAAAAAACATTTGCGGGCGGTAATCGATGCTGTATCAACTTTTGCTGCCGACGACCTGATTCGTTCGGGATTGAACTGCACTTTTACCACAAAACCGCCGATATTAAACTGCTTTTCCTCCACGCTGGCAAGGCCCGTGTAATTAGCTGCAGCCAGCGGCCAGCTTTGTTTTTGGTCTTCGGCAAATTGAGTCATAACCTGTTCTGCGGTTTGCCCGGTTGCTGAAATTATATGTTGCAGTTGTTGCATTACATTCGATTTACCATTTACAAAGTACGATTTACCATTCATTTTTAAGGACTAAAGTCCTTTTTCAGTTGTCTTGCTTAACCCCAGCCTCAAGGCTGGGGTTAGACAGACTCCTTTAAAACGAGGGCTTCAGCCCAAATATGTTTTGAAAATTTTTCCCATTCAATTATTCATTACTCATTTCCCCGATTCATGTTTTTGCGGGCGAGCAGTTCGATGGTGCGGATGCGGTCTTTGTATAGGTTGTGGCCGTTCATCACTTCGGTGCTCAATGCAGCGTCGGAGTTGTCGTCCCAGCGGCGGCAAAGGTAAATCGGGTTGTAAATGCGGCCAATCTGGTACCTGCGCGAAATGGCCAGCCCGAGCGCATAATCTTCGCCGTAATTTACATTCGGCACCGGAATTTTGCGCAACACCGGTGTATAAAACGCCCGCGGAGCACCCAGTCCATTGATTCGCAACGCATTGTTGCGGCCATTGTCGGGCGTCCACTCTTTATGGTCGATAATGCCGGGCGGAATTTCTTCAAGTGCAAAATTTACCATCTGGTAAGTACCCACCACCATGGCGCAGTTTTGCGCATAAAACGCGTCAACCACCTGCTGCACCGTGGTTTCGTCGAAATAAATATCGTCGCTATCAAGCTGAATGGCAAATTTTCCGCAGGCAGAGTTCATCGCTGCTTCATTCCAGCAGCCTCCAATGCCAAGGTCTTTCCGTTCGGGAATGATATGAATGAGCCGCTTGTCGGCCTGTGCGTATTTTGCAATGATTTCGGTGGTGCCGTCAGTGGAGTAATTGTCAACAATAATCAGGTTAAAACTGAACGTAGTTTTTTGTGAAAGCACCGATTTGATGGCATCTTCGATGGTTCGCACCCGGTTTTTTACAGGAATGATAACCGATGCTTCGGTGGCAAATTCCAGCTCACCGAACTTCACCGGGGTGAAAACAGGTTCGAGAAAAGCGCCTGCCTTTTTCAGGTGACGGGTGCAGGCAATTTCCATTTCAATTTGCACGGCGCGGTTTTTCGGGTCAACGTAGTCGAAGATTTTTTCGCCCGATTTCCGCAAATCTGGTTCCTGTTCGGTGTATAAATATTCAGGTATTCGAAGAACTCCACCCAATAGCGAAACACCCAGCCGCAACGCGTACAACCCGGCAAATTTGAACGATTCGTCGATTCCGGCAGCGGCTTTTTTCAGCATTCCGGTGTTGTAAAACAGCACCGAGCCAAAATTAAAATCGTCGCGCAAACTGCCTTCCTGGTAATCGACTACGGGAATGTTTTCAACTTTGCCATTTTTTACCGCGAGGTGATTCGAATACACCAATCCGCTTTGCGTATCAGTGGCAACCTGAAAAAATCGTTCAATAGCCAGTTGTCCCATCTTCAGGGCGCTGGTATGGTTATAAATCAGGGTGTATGCTGTGTCCGAAATTTCGGCCATTTTCAGCACAGCTTTTCCTGAACTGATGGATTCGGCTTCGAGCCGGTCAACGCCATCAATTTCAGCCGACTCACCGGGTTTGCACACCAAAATAACTTTTTCAATCAGCGGCGATTCTTGCAGTTCTGCAACGGTTTGTCGCGTTTCTTCGGGTGTTCCGAAGGGAAGAAAACAGGTTATGTTTTTCATATTTTTTATTTCTATTGTTACAACTCACTTACCATTTTTTGTGCTTTTCCGTCCGAAATTACGGCATTTCCCAGAAGGGATTCCACTCGCGGACGGTTATTTTCCCACACATTTTCCCGGGGTTGATCCCGAAGTTTCGGGATCGGGTTATTCAAATCTAACTCCTTCGGAGTTTTATCTTACTGATAAATATCTCATTCTCATGGCCAAAATAAACAATCTTAAACACCCTTCGACTTTGCTCAGGGTGACAGTCAGACTGAGCGAAGTCGAAGTCTGTTTATTACTATCTAAACGACATTGATTCATTATCACTTTTCTTTCAATCCAAAGTACGTCAAAATCTGTTTCATCAATTCATCTCGTTCCGCATCGGTTGTTATTGTCTCAAACGGAAAACCAAAAACCATGGTTTTGATTTTTCCGTTGTGCACCACGGCAGCACTTTTCTGGTCGCCGTAGTAGCGGAACAAAACGCCGGATTCCTTGTCTGCAGGTTCAATGGCATCGGGTGATTCAACTTTATAAATGGCAGGATTGTAATTCTGCACAAAACTGACCCCGGACGGAAAATCTGATTTCATGCTGTTGACAGGGAAAATTTCGCCCGATTTGCTGGCGTGGTTTGTCATGTGCCGGTAATGCAGTACCAACGCGGCAAATTTCTTTGCCAATGTGTCGCCGCACAATTCGAGGTCGATACCTACATACGCACCCGAAACAAGAATTTTTGCATTTTCAACAGAGGCATATTTTCCGATTGCGCTGCGCATTGCGGGCGTAAACAGCGTAAATGCAGGGGCGTTGTTTCCGTACAACCGCCGCGTGGTTTTTTCCTCGCCAAAAATAATGTCGAGCATCGCATAGCTGTTTTTATCCCAGTTGCCGGTTTCGAAAGCTTCGTCGCTCATCGAAATAAAACTGCCACCATTGTTGACGATTGCAGCGCCGTGTACCAGCGGATAATCAAACGAATTTCCGTGTTTCACCAAGGCTTCCTGGTCGGCGTGTGACGAGCCAAAACCCGATGCATCATCGTCTTTCCATGGCGATTTTTTGTCGAAATCGTACTGGTCGCCAATAAACGCGATGTCGCTGATGTAACTTACTCCTTCGTCTTCGGCATTGTTAAAACCGGCTTCTTTTCCGTTATCAAAAACTGCCGGCGCCGAAATACGGTCGAAGGCATTTACCACCAGCACTGGTTTTTGGGTGCCGTTGAAACTGCAGGCCAGAATTTCGGAGGGGAAACTTTCGCCGCCACTGTTTACCGCAGTAATTTTAAAACTGTAAATCACTCCCGGATTGAGTTCGTTGAAAAGAAAAGTGGTGTTGGGAACATCGGTTCCGTTATCAAATCCGCCTGTTCCGATGCGCTTATAAATCCGGTAAGATGTTGGCACAGCCGTGGGTTCCAACGGGTCGGCTACTGGCTTCCAACTCAGCCTGATTCCAATATTTTCGGTATGCAGGGCAAAATGTGAAACCGGCAGCGGCTGCACAGTGTAATTTGTTCCGTTTTGTGCAGATAAAAACCTGAGTATTCCTTTGTAAAATGCACGACTGACATCGAATTTGAACCGCGGGTCGGTGGCCAGCGCCATGTCGGCAAAATTCTGGTGCGACAAAAACTCGGAAAGCATGGTGGGCACTTTTGGTTTCACCGCTTCGGAATATTGTTTGTTCCACATGCCGCGGCGGGTCCAGTCGGGTTCGTACAAACGGCGCAAATCATCGGTAACCTGGGTCTGAACAATGTCGCACAAATCGCGGCTGGCCCATTTCGACAGTCCGTTTGGGAAGGTGTCGGCGCCAACTGTTGTATTGTAAATGCCCAAAGCGCCAATAATCGCGCTGTCGGGGGTATTGCCGGCATCGCTATGAAAAGCGAGCGCCAGTTTCACCGGGATATTCAGTCCTTGAGTAGGTTGCCCCGTTTTGGTACTGATTCCCATCAGGTAATTCACCCATTCGCCGCGGCTCATATAATCGTCCTTGTAATCTTCTTTTCCGCTTTCGCGTGCAGCATACAAAGCGGCGTCGCTGCCGCGGTGCGAGTAGTCTTCCTTTTTTCGGTTGATGCTGTAAACTGTTGAGTCGGGCATTCCGGCATATTGCAGGTAGTAGCGCGCAGCCTCCTGGTAGCGTGGCCGGCGGCTTGCAAACGGCAACCACAACGATGAATCGGTCTCGAAACCTTTTTCGTCGCGGATTTTGCGAAGTTCCGCGAGTTGATCTGTTTTACCGCGGACAATATTTCCACTGCCGCCGCCAAATCTCACCGCGTCAGCCGAAACAAACCCGCCGGGTTTATTCGATTTATTGCTGAGTTCGACGCTGCCACTTTCGGGATTTTTGCCTTTTTCGAACCGAAAAGTACCCAGGTAAATCCATGTTCCACCGCCCATTTGCTGGTTGATGCTGAATTCGGTTTTGCCACCTGCATGATACACGGTGTATCTGGTGCCGGAAACATTTTCAGTATCAGAACGATATGAAACTGAAACTGAATAGCTCCCGCTTTCGGGTATTTCAGGAACAAAACGGATGCTGGCAGAGCCCTGTGAATCAGATTTGATGCGGCGCGAAGTTCCCATTTGAAAAGGATTTTCGCCATCGAACAAAAAAGGCACTTTCAGTCCAAAACCCGGCTGAGCGCTGGGTTGCCAAATGCCGGATTCAATGTATTCAGCATTAGCCGACGAACCATCAGCATCCACAATCACTTCGTTGATTTGGGTATCACGTTCGCGTGGAATCAACACATTTGCTCCGGAATTTTCGAGCATTACCGCAATGTACGGAACCACAAAACTCATGGTCCAGATGTCTTCAACGGTTTGGAAAACGCGAGCGCGCTGCCACTCCCATCGGTCGAGCGTGTTTTCGTAATACCAGCCGTGGCTGTGCCAAAGCGCAATATGGCAGCCCGATAAACCTTGTGAGAATGTGTAGTTTTTCGAGATATTCTTTACCAAACCCGGCTGATTTGCATGTTGCAAACTGAGGCGTTTTACATCCTTTTCAGTCTGATTTCTGTAATAATTGGGTATCAAATCGCCGATTTCCTTCCCTATCGTTTCGATGCTGAATGTGTATTCTCTGAACTTTCTGCCTGACGCATCCTTTAATAATGAATAGTAATCTTCTGTATTTTCTTCGCGAAACGGATTATCAGAAAAACCGTCAGTCATTTTCAGGGTAAAAGTTTTCTGGTGGCTGTCGATAATTACTGTATCAACTTTTGTGGAAAACGAAGATCCGTTTTTGGCCTCTTCCGAAAATCTTTCGGCTGCTGAATGGGCTTTTTTAACCCGTTTTTGGGGCTGACCCGTTACAGTTTCTGTTTTTGCAAAAACAAGCGCCAAAACCATAAAAGCCAGTATCATCAAACTGTTTAGTCCTTTCACCTGTATTGATTTTGTTTGTTTCATTGTAAATTTTGCGGCATTACACTTTGATAAAAATTTTGCGCCGGTATAAAATGTAACCAATCAGCCAAAAAACGAGAACATGGCTGATGGCATACAACAGCGAGCCATTCATGTTTCCGGCCAATGGAACAAATATCTCAGTGTACAACCATTTGGAACCACTTATCATTTCTCCATCGGGATCGGCAATTTTGATTAGCCTCCCCATAATTTTTGCCCACAGCCCCGACAATGCAAAAATGAACAGCGGGTTTACACCAAAAACCACAAAAAATGAGCTCCAGCGTGAGAAGCCTTTTATATCGATTACCCAGACCAACGCACCCAGCAACATGGCAGCCCAGCCGGCAGTGTACAAAACATACGAGCTTGTCCAAAGTGGTTTATTCAAAGGGAAAATCAATCCCCACAAAGCACCGGCAGCCACTCCTGCCACACCCACAAGCAGCAATTTATTGGGTACACACTTTCGCTCGTTGGTTTGAATGAGATTCCCAACCAGATAACCAATGATAACTGTAACCACCGCCGGAATTGTACTAAACAAACCTTCGGGGTCAAAAGGTACTCCAAACCCTTTGTAGATGTGGTTTTCTCCCAAAATTGCCGAATCAAAAGCCAGCGTTGCATTTTGCTCAAGCGAATATGGGTCGGCTCCGCCAAAATACCAGAGCAAACCCCAGTACAAAAGCAAAATGGCAGCACCCAGGTAAGGCAAGAATTTGCGATTTACCGCCAGAACCAGAACTGATGCCAACCCGTAAGCAATGGCAATCCGCTGCAAAACACCCAAAATTCTCAGCTTTGAGTAGTCGGCAGCCCACTGCGGAAATGAATTCAGAAACAACCCGATTGCAAAAATTAGCAGTGTGCGTTTGCCAATTTTTATCAGCGTTTCTTTATTTAATGTATTGCTGTATTTCGAAAACGAAAAGAACATGGAAACTCCCACCACAAACAAAAAGAACGGGAAAACAAGGTCGGTGGGCGTGCAGCCATGCCATTTGGCATGCAAAAGCGGTGAATATACATGCGACCAGCTTCCGGGCGTGTTCACCAAAATCATCATGGCAACAGTGATTCCCCTTAAAACATCGAGTGCAAGATAGCGTTCTGATTTTGGCATAGCATTATAATTATAAGATGTATGACAGATTGCAAATATATTAAAATATACATATTGCAAATCGTAAAATACTTAAAATACCATTTTTTTCATGATGAAAATATTTCTGTAATTGTTTGATTATACAATCTATAAAAATATTCATCTTGCTATATTTCAAATAATTATACAAAAACCGATTGAGCTGACCCTCTAAACAGCCATGGTAATCATTTCCAAGTTAAAACAAAAACTCAACAATTCAAAAGCAGGTATTATGCCATTGTAAATCATCTGAAAAAAATTTGGTAATACATGTTACATATTGCTTTGTGTTTAATCAATATTTCTATATTTACACCTTGAAATGTTAGTATGAACTTTTTGCAATTTAACTTGAATAAAACAATAAACCGCTCATGATTTTAATAGCCGACAGCGGATCGACAAAAACAGCCTGGCGACTGGCTGACCAAACCGGCGTGCAAGCCGAAATCACCACGCAGGGCATGAACCCGTTTTTCAGGACCGCCGAAGATATGGCATCTGAAATTGGTGAAAAGTTGTTCCCGGTGACCGGTTCGCGAGTTTCTGAAATCTGGTTTTACGGTGCCGGTGTGGTGAGTGCCGAAAAAGGAGAAATCGTAAAAAATGCGTTGCGCAGCTTTTATCCCGAAGCAAACATTGAAACACAAAGCGATTTGCTGGGAGCCTGTCATGCGCTGCTTGGAAATCAGTCAGGCATTGCCTGCATTATGGGAACCGGTTCGAATGCCTGTTTTTACAATGGTAAAATCATTGCCGGCCATGTTTCGCCGCTGGGTTTTATTCTGGGCGACGAAGGCAGCGGCGCAGTGATGGGAAAACACCTGCTTGGCGATTATTTTAAGGAAGTTATGCCCGCTGAATTACGGTCTGCTTTTCAGCAAAAGTTTAACCTCGCCCGCGAAGAAGCGCTGAACCGCGTTTACCGCGAAGTACGGCCTAACCAATTTCTTGCCACTTTCACTCCTTTTCTGTCAGAAAATCTGGAGCATCCCTATTGTCAGCAATTTGTTGAAACCAACTTCAAAGCATTTATCGAACGCAATGTATTAAAACTCCCTTCGAGACATGAAACGACGATTGGTTTCGCCGGCTCTGTAGCCTGGCATTTCAGTTCAGTTCTGAAAAAAGTGTTGACACAATACAATTTTTCAAATCCGGTTATTCTCAAAGAACCGATTGACGGACTTGTTCAATATCATATTCAAGCAGAAAAGATTAAAACAAACCTACCATGAACCAGGACAGCATTACCGAAAAAGATTCACTACACAACGATCTGGAAAAGATGTCGGTAAAAGAACTTTTACTGAACATTCACGAAGAAGACAAAAAAGTTTTGCCGGCAGTAAATGCGACAATTCCGAAAATTGAAATGCTGGTGGAGCAAATTCTGCAGCGCATGAAAAAAGGTGGCCGTTTGTTTTATTTAGGCGCTGGTACCAGCGGACGACTGGGCATTCTGGATGCTTCAGAAATTCCTCCAACCTACGGGGTTGGTTACGACCTTGTAATCGGACTGATTGCCGGTGGTGACCGCGCCATCCGCAAAGCTGTTGAATCAGCAGAAGACAACGAAGAAATGGGCTGGAATGAACTTCGGAAATTTAATATCAATCCGTTGGATACTGTGGTTGGCATTGCTGCTTCGGGCCGCACACCGTATGTAGTTGGTGCGCTGCGAAAAGCCCGCGAAAATGGCATACTTACGGGGTGTATTGTAAATAATCAGAACAGTGTACTTGCCCAAAATGCCGATGTGGCTATTGAAGCTATTGTGGGGCCTGAATTTGTTACCGGAAGCACCCGCATGAAATCGGGGACTTCGCAAAAACTCATCCTGAACATGATCACCACTTCGCTGATGATAAAACTTGGCAGGGTGAAAGGCAACAAAATGGTAAATATGCAGCTTACCAACCAGAAACTGGTTCATCGCGGCACGCTAATGATTATGGCTGAACTGGGCTATAATGAACAAACTGCCAAGCGTTTACTGCTTCTGCATGGGTCGGTGAATGCAGTGTTGGAAAAAGCCAAAAATCAGGAGTTATAATTTAGGTATCAATCTCGTTTATTTACGGCAAAAAGCTTTTAGTTGATTGCAAAATACCCTTCGACTGCGCTCAGGGTGACGGTCAGACTGAGCATAGTCGAAGTCTGTTAATACCAACTAAATGGCATTAATCGGGCAATTTTATTTGTTTGAAAAACTTGTTGTACAACTGCATATTGCGATCGATGTGTGCCTGCATTTTTTCGTAGGCACGGTCGGCATCGCGCTCCCTTATTGCATTAACAATTTCCTTATGATACCCTAAAGTTATTTCCTTTTCGCCCTCAATGTTGGCGTAAATAAAGTTGCGCATCCGCGGTAAAAGGTTGTGCACCGGCTCCATGGTAACAATTACAAAAGGGTTTTCGGTAGCGCGGGCCACAGTTAGGTGAAACCGGTTGTCGATGTCCGATTCAAGCTGTGTATTGTCGGGGTTGCATTTAGCGAACTCCACCAGGTTAGCTTCCATATTTTTCAGGTCTTCATCGGTGCGGTTGATGGCAGCCATTTTTGCAATTTCGGGTTCAAAAGCGAGCCTGAGTTCGATGATCTGTCCAATCAGGTTTTCATCAAATTTGAGGTCGTAATACAAATTGAGCGAACTGATTGCATCTTTTATGTCGATGTTGGTAACCACCATTCCACTACCCTTTTTAATCTGAATCAGGCCGCGTGCACTTAATCGCCTGAGCGCCTCGCGCAGCGCAGTACGGCTCACTGCAAACATTTCGCACAATTCGCGCTCTGAAGGAAGTTTCGAACCAATCGGAAGTTTTTTCTCGCGGATGGCACGTTCAATGTTACGTTCAATCTTCTGGCTTAACGTTTGGGTGGTACCGATTTTCTGAAATATCTGATCAAGATCCATAATAAAATGGTGTTGAAAATTGTAATGGTTAAGTAACCTGTTTTAAAACCCTATTGATACAAAGAAAATCATTTTTCGAAACCAAAATGCTGTAATACATATTACAGAAATATTTTTTTTGAATTTGCCAATTGAAACTCCTCGCAGCGAGCTGACGAGGAATGCGATTCCGTCAAGGACTTTTTTAATGTTTCGTTCGCTTACTACGTCTCGCCTCAGGCGAGAGGAATGCACTCACCGGAATTCAACATTCTGCTGCAACCAAAATTCGGAAACCAGATTTTCAGCCGTTAAAAGATGTTATTACTGGGTTAAATTTGGGCGGGCATCAGGGAAAGGTGCTGTGTGTTAAGTTATTTTGTCGTAAATTCACCCCACTAAAAATTGTTTAACCAATTAAAATTAAATAAGATGGCAGTCAGTTATAAAGATTTAGGCCTTGTAAACAGCAAAGAGCTTTTTGCGAAAGCAGTTGCAGGCGGATACGCTATTCCGGCGTACAATTTCAATAATCTCGAACAATTACAGGCAATTCTTCAAGCTTGTGTTGAAACCAAATCACCGGTAATTCTGCAGGTTTCGTCGGGTGCCCGTAAATATGCCAACGCCACTTTGCTCCGCAACATGGCCAAAGGCGCTGTTGAGTATGTAAAAGAACTCGGTTACGAAATTCCGATCGTTCTTCACCTCGACCACGGCGACACTTTCGACCTTTGCAAAGAATGTATCGACAGTGGTTTTTCATCGGTAATGATTGATGGCTCGCACCACTCCTACGAAAAAAATATTGAGCTTACCAAACAGGTAGTTGAATACGCACATGCCCACGGCGTTACCGTTGAAGGCGAACTTGGCGTTTTAGCCGGTATTGAAGACGATGTGGTTGCAGAACATTCAACTTACACCCGCCCCGAAGAAGTGGAAGATTTCGTTAAAAAAACAGGTGTGGATTCGCTTGCCATTTCAATCGGAACTTCGCATGGTGCAAACAAATTCACACCTGCACAGTGCAAACGCAATGAAGAAGGCATTCTAATCCCGCCAATGCTCCGTTTCGATATTCTCGAAGAAATTGAAAAACGCATTCCCGGCTTCCCAATCGTATTGCACGGTTCTTCTTCAGTTCCGCAGGATCTGGTAAAAGAAGTGAATGAATATGGTGGCAAAATGAAAGACACTGTTGGTATTCCTGAAGAATGGTTGCGCAGGGCTGCAAAATCGGCTGTTTGCAAAATCAACATCGACTCTGACGGTCGTATCGCGATGACTGCTGCAATCCGCAAGGTGTTAACTCAAAACCCGGGCGAATTCGACCCGCGGAAATACCTCGGTCCAGCCCGCGACTCGCTGAAAAAACTGTACATGCACAAAAATATTAGCGTTTTGGGTTCTGCAGGACAGGCTTAATTGAATTAAGAAAGAAGAATTAGAAATCAAAAATTCTGATGCTATAGAAAAGGATGTCTGTCAACCGGCGGATGTCCTTTTTTTTATCCTTTTTCGCTGATTTCGCGCAATGCCTGAAGGTCTAATATTCCCAGCCGTTTACCATCAACTCTGATCAAACCATCGTTTGTAAATTGTTTTAATAACCTGATCACAGTTTCGGGTTGCAAGCCTGTTAACTCGGCAAGTTCTTTTCGCGATAACGGAAGTTCAAACTCCTTTTCTTTAAAAACCCTTTCGCTCAAACACAATAAAATATCGGCAAGCCTACCAAACGATTGTTTGTGTGACAGACAAAAAAACCGACCATTAATCTGGATACTGTTTGAATTCAGCATATCAATAATCTCTTTGGCAAAAATGGCATTCTCCTTCACCACTTTTCTGAAAGCATTGATATCGATTTGCCTGATTATAGAATCGACATACGCCATTGCACTGTATTGGTAAGTATTGTTTTTTTCTGAGAGTGACGTAAGTCCCAAAAGTTTTCCGGCTGTTACAATTTTCAGCACCAACAGATTGCTGTCGTTTTCAATAAAAACTTTTACCAAGCCGCTTTCCACCATCAGAATGCTGGATACCATGCCTCCCTGTTTGTATATAATTTCCTGTTTGTCGAATTTGACCAAAACAGAATTCGAAAACAGAAAATCGTACTCTTTCTGTGAAAGGACATTAAAACAATTGCATTTGTGGTGACCAATGCAACAACTGGAATATGATTGATTAGAATCCATTTTTAAGATTTACGAACAAGGCAAATGTAGTTAAAAAATCATGTTGAAAACTGATGCAGATCAGTTTGCTCTCTGTATCAAATTTGCCATATCGGTTATGCGAATCAATTCCTTTCAACTCAAACCCAACTGGTTTTAAATAACCTTTGCATTCGATGAAACTTGATCAAAAACAGGGAATCACCATCAAAAAAATTACTATTATGAGTTTTCAAAAACATACAAAACGCAACTCTGCAATCGTGTTAAACAACCTGCGGATAATAGCTTTCCTTGGAGTTGCCATAATAACAATTGTTTTACTTAGTACAGCCTGTAATTCGGAACCACCGACTGAAGAGGAACCGGAAGAAATGAGTGTTGCATCCTGCGAAGGTTGCCACACCAATTATGCCCATCTTCAGAAAGTTTTCTCTCCCGATACTGAAGCACCTGCCGGGGGTTGTGGTGGAGAAGCACCACATTACGAACCTTATGACAGGGTTTATATGAACGGTGCCGGGTACGAAGAATTCAAGAAAAATTCGCATTATAAAATCGGATGTGTCGGTTGTCACAACGGTACAGATAAAACTGATGATAAGTTAAAAGCCCATTCAGGCGATTTTATTAAACACCCTTCGGCAGAGTATAAAACCAAATGTAACACCTGCCATGCCGAAATCACCAAAAACTTTGTAACCAGCATTCACAATGGCACAGGACAAATGAGAAAGGTAGCCATGAGAAGCGGGTTATCAGGAGTTTCGGAATTTGACAAATTGCAGGCAAGCCACAAAGAAGGCTACTCAAAAAACTGCGCCACCTGTCACGGAACCTGTGGCAACTGTCACGTGGTTCGCCCGCCAACGGGTGGAGGTGGTTTAGCTAATGGCCACAGCTTTACAAAAACGCCCGACATGGTGAATGTTTGTGTTACCTGCCATGTTTCGCGCGGCGGTCATGCTTACCTTGGTGTTGCTCCAGGCACCCAGCCCGATGTACATTTAACAGCCAATAATTATGCTTGTACCGATTGTCACACAGGAACCGAATTACATGGCGATGGGAAATCGGTTGACCAGCGATATGCCTATTCCAAACTGCCAAAGTGCACACAGTGCCATGCCAAAGCTACCACTTCGAATACCTGGCACCTGATGCATGCCGATGACTTTAACTGCCAGGTTTGTCACTCGCAGAATTACAACAACTGCGGCAGTTGCCATGTACATGGCGAAGGAGCAAGAGTACCTTCGTATATGAGTTATAAAATTGCCATGAATCCACTGCCCGATATTAAAACAGGCTTAAAATATGCATTGGTTCGCAGAACCTTGGCTGCACCTGATAACTGGTCGGTTTATGGTGTTCCGCAATATGCCAATTTCGATGCATTCCCGACTTATAATTACACTACGCCGCATAACATTTTACGCTGGACAAGCCGAACAAAATTAGTTCCGGGTGGTGTTTGCTATACCAGCTGCCACATTAGAAACGAAAATGGCACCCTGATCAATAAAGAGCTATATCTTTTTGATTCAGATTTACTTGAATGGGAAAAATCAGCAACAAAACCAATTACTGTTGATGGGAAACTTCCACAAGATTGGTTTTTACAGAAATAATTTCAATAACAAATAAAAACGCTAATTTTTATGAAACAGTTTAAATTCTTATTCTATGCACTTTTCTTCGTGTTATTCGCAGTTACAGCATGTAACAATGGTGATGACACTCCTCCAGTTGAAGAAGTAAATGAAGCCGAGGTTTTGGTAAAATATCTCGAAAGTACAAGCTCACCATTAGGTAAAGATTTTGTAGCTACGGATATGCCAACAATTATTGCCGCCACAGACGTGAAAACACTGAACGAAACCGGTAAAATTTATATTATCGATATTCGTTCTGCAGCAGATTTTGCAACCGGGTATATCAAAAATGCTAAAAATGTGGCATTTGCCGATGTTTTAACACATATCAAAGGTATTGACATGTCGAAATACGACAAAGTAGCAATTGTATGTTACACCGGACAGACAGCTGGTTATGCCGCTTCGTTATTGCGTATTATGGGTTATAGCAAAGTATTTTCAATGAAATGGGGAATGTGCTCGTGGCATGCCGATTTTGCCGGAAGATGGAATACTGCAATTGCCAACGGTAATGCCTATGCTTCGCAGTTTGTTGCCACTGAAACAGTAAAAAGTGCAAAAGGCAATTTACCAAAACTTTCAACCGGTAAAACCACCGGACTGGAAATTCTCGAAGCCCGCGTTGCCACTTTGCTTACCGAAGGTTTTACTCCTGCTTCAATAACTAACACCACTGTTTTTGGAAGCTTAACCACTTATCAGGTTGTTAATTACTGGCCTGCTGCACAATACAGCGATGCTGCTTTAGGTCACGTTCCTGGAGCAATGCAATACGAACCAAAAGTATCAATGAAATATGCTGCCGACCTTACTACATTGCCAACCAACAAACCAGTTGTTGTTTATTGCTATACAGGTCAAACCAGTGCATTTCTTACAGCTTATCTGCGTTTGCTGGGTTACGATGCAAAATCACTTTTGTATGGAACCAATGGAATGATTTACGATAAAATGGTTGCAAAAGGCGGTATGTCGGTTTTTTCCGCCAACGAAATCAAAGGATACGAATACAATAAATAAACCAAAAATCGTTTCGACTTTAATACCGAAAGGGATATCCATCAACCGGCGGATGTCCCTTTTTTATTTAACACAGTGTGTTTATTCTGACCCCGGATAACTATCAAGCAATTTATTCTGGGTGTAAAATGCTTTTAAAAAATCACTTACAGGCGCTGGTTTAAAACCCCTCTTCCGGTTTTGGGCTGCAATTTCAAACATCAGTTTCTGAGTTTTAAACAACTCTTTGTATATCTTGAAAAAGGGCACTTCAGGATCCCACGCATGAATAGGTTCGGAGCCGGAACCGTTGATTTCAAAAATTGAAAAATCATTTCCGGCCATCAACAACTCGATTGTACTGAACCTGATATCGAAACGACCATAATAAAACTCAGGGATACTTTTTGCTATTTCGTCAAACCGGTCAGATAATTCAGGGGTTATTAAATAACGGGCGTCACGGTAAATTCCGCCAATCCTGATACTCCCAATGAAGGCTAATCTCACCATTTCTCCTTCATCAGGAATTTTACTAAGTAATTCGGTTGACAAACCCCGGTGACCATTATGTGTTCCAAAAAAATAATGCGATTTAAAACCTGTTCTTGGATTTTTCATGATAAGTTCTTTCACCGTAGAAACTCCATCACCTGTTACAAACGGGAAATAACGCAATGTAAGTGAAAATACAGTGCCCTTTTCCTCGTTGGGTTTTCGGGCATAAAATACGCCAGCTTCACCATCAAAACCGATATATTCCTGAAAAATCATCAGCGCATTTATTGGATACGATTTCAAATACACAGCAAGGTCTTCGGGTGTTTTTAACAACCTTACGCCAAAACCCTGCCAGCCGATATCGGGTTTTACCACCATCGGGAATTCAATCTTCGAATTGCGGATGCATTCAAGGGCAATCGGTAAATCGTCATTCACATCAGTATGAATTCTTTTAAATGTAATGTACCGGGCCATAAATTTGTGCTGGCTGGCATCAACACTATCCATAATATCACTTTTCGATTCGCCCCAAAAACCACCGTTTTCGATCAGCGGATTTGTAATGGTTGGCATTGTAAGACTAAAATGCCTGATTGAGAGCCATAACCACCGTAACCCCACGGGAATATAGAAAAGCCAGTCGGGTAATCGTTCGGCCTGTGCAATCAATCTTTTAATCCCGGTAAGTGAAGGCATTCCTTTGTGAAATTCTTTTTCCCCGTTTTTTCTGACAACATCGAGGGAAGGAATCACAAGCTCTCTTTTTGCTCCGCCGTTTTTTAGCTTTCCAATACTTTTAACCGATTTTACAAACGGATAAGCCAAAGCCAGCAACAACATCAGTCCCCACGACCAGTAACCCAGTTTTGAAAATACTGCCTGTCCCAATATCAAAACAAGTAACATGGCAAAAAAGGAATATACCGAAGCGGTAATGAGCGAAATTGCCAGAAACCGTTTGGCTGATAACCGAAACCAGCCAAATGCAACGAAAGTGGGGAAAAGTAAACCCGGAGTTAAGCGACAAATGGTAGCCACCCGAACAAAATTACTTTCGAGCCATACTTTTACCTGGTCAACGCGCGGACCAATAATTCGGGACCGTAACCACGGACTTTTCTGAGCCATCCAGCCCAATCCGTAAATTACAAGGTCTCCAGTTACAATTCCGGTGAAAACACTTAAAAATGCAAGCCCGAAGGGTAATCCATATTCTACTTTTGAAAATGCCGCTGCAACAATAGCAACATCTTCCTGCACAAAAGTCAGAAGGAATAAAACCATGCAATGGCGTATCCATGTTTCGGTCAGGATATTCAGCATCTGATCTGATTAGAATTTATTAATTTCTGTTTTTACCAAAAGTAAGATAATAACTTTTTCTTTGTTTTTATAAATTAAGATTTAACAAAAATGAAATGTTTTCAATTTGCTTCGTGCAATCAGGATTTTGAAAGAAAGACGAGGTCGTTAAAACCACTCTTCCGATAATACATCGCCTTTAATACCAATAACCACTACTTTTACAGGTACCCGGCGCGAAGCCGTTTGCGTTGCCATCTGCACCATTTGCGATAAACCACCGCAGCACGGAACTTCCATAATAACCACGGTAATGGTGTTTACCCGCGCATCGTCAATCAGTTTTACTAGTTTCTGTACATAAATATCTTTTCCCTGGTCGAGTTTCGGACAGGCAATTACAAGCTTTTTGCCTTTTATAAAATGGTTATGAAAATTACCATACGAGAATGCAGCACAGTCGGCGGCAACCAGCAAATCGGCGCCATTGAAATACGATGCCACCGGGTTGATAAGATGCATCTGCACAGGCCACTGGGTAAGTTCAGAAGGCACTTCACCTGCCGGCTCTGATGCCATTTTATTCCGGCAACAGAAAACGACTGCGGAGCCGAGCCTGCACAACCACAACCCGGAGCCGGTTGCGCTTGTGAGGGTTGTTCCTTTTTGTCGCTGTGCAAAAGTTCGTGCACTTCGCTTATTTTGAAAGGCATAAAATCGCGGTTAGCTTTTATGTAAGTCAGCGCAACATTCAGGAATCCGGTTTCGCCGTGCTCCTGTAAATGTTTCAGGTGTGCAAAGCTCCTTCGTGACAGTTCGGAACACAGTCGCCACAACCATTACACAAATCTTCATCTATCTTTACAATTTCACGAATCATTTCTTTCCGTTTAATTTGAAAACAAAAGTAGGTGCGGTACGTTTGTAAACCAGTACCAATTGTTACAAAACAGAAAATGATCGATTACCAGCTTTTAACACTTTGCCCCGTTTTCAGTGGCATTTCTGAAACTGAAGCAGAAAAGCTACTGAAACAGATTCATTTTCAAATTAAAAAATTCAGTAAAGACGAAGTGGTTGTAGTTGCCGGCGAGCGTGTGACCAACCTGAATATTGTGATTTCGGGAAGCGTGCGTGGCGAAATGATTGATTACTCCGGAAAAACAATAAAAATTGAAGACGTTGAAGCGCCAAAACCACTGGCAGCGGCATTTCTGTTCGGACAGGAAAACAAATTCCCGGTTACGGTTACTGCCAATGAGAAATGCAGCATTTTAGTCATTCCTGTCAGCGAATTTCTGAAACTGCTCCAGATGAACAGCCAGCTTTTGCGCAACTACCTTAACAGCATTTCGCGGGCGCAGTTTTTGTCGCAGAAACTACAATTTCTGAGTTTCAAAACGATAAAAGGAAAAGTTGCCTATTTCCTGCTGCAACAGGCCGGCGACAGGTTTCATTCGGTTGAACTAAAAAACACGCAGCAACAACTGGCCAATTTGTTTGGGGTTACGCGCCCGTCGCTCGCACGTGTTTTCGGCGAAATGCAAAAAGACGGGCTGATTAGTATTTCGGCTAAAACGGTAACATTTCTCAATAAAAAAGCACTCAACGAACTCATCAGTCATGCATAAAAAACACAATTTTATTCACTACAACATATTCTCACCGTACCAAAACCTTGTAGCGTTTACAAGCACTAAACAATCTTTTGATACTGAAAATACACGATTTACCGGCGACTCGCCCGAAATTTATACCGAAACCCGCAAACAGTTGGCTGAAAAGTTGGGCATTGAAGTGCAGCAGCTTGTTTTTCCGCGGCAAACCCACACCGATTGTGTGGCAGAAATTGACGGAGTTCCCGACTGCGAAATCACCGAAACCGATGCGCTTGTAACCAACCAAAAAGGCATTTGCATTTGTGTGCAAACGGCAGATTGTGTTCCCATTTTGTTGTTCGACAGCAAAAAGAAAGTAATTGCAGCCATTCATGCAGGCTGGCGTGGAACTGTTAAAAAGATTGCAGCCGCAGCCGTACAGAAAATGACAGATAAATTTGGCTCCGACACTGCGAACATCATTGCTGCCATCGGCCCGTCAATCAGTCCGGCAATGTACGAAGTGGGCAACGAAGTTACCGAAGCCGTGTTGCGTTCAATTCCCAACGCCGGAAAAGCCATTCGTTTAAATTCTTCGGGCAAAAACCACATCGATTTGTGGGAAGCCAACCGCCAGGTTTTACTCCATGCCGGGTTACAGACCAAAAACATTGAAATCATAGGTGAATGCTCATTTACCCTCAACGACCGGTATTTTTCAGCCCGGAAAGAAGGGGCTGAAACGGGTCGTATGGTATCGGGAATTATGCTGATTTAAAATCAATAGTGTCCTGTTAAAAAATAAATTAAAGATGAGATTCTTCACTTCATTTTATTTCGTTCAGAATGACAATAAGTTAGGTTTACGGGCATTTGGGAGGGGAGGTTTTGCGGCTTCGCCGCAAAACCTCCCCTCCCAAATGCGACAATATCCAGAAAACAGTCATTCCGACGCGAAGCGAGGAATCTCATAAATTTCACCATACACCTATGATTTAATGTCAATCTTTTTAAAGATTCTTAAAAAAACCGCCCTGTCAATCAGTTTGTAACAAAACCATTATCTTCGCCCCTGTTATTTTTAAAAATCGCAACTGAATATCATTGATATCGATACCAAATGAAGAAATACCAACTTTACAACAACATTTTAGGCTGGGCTGCCTTTCTTATTTCAGCCATTGTTTACATGATGACCATTGAACCAACCGTGAGTTTCTGGGACTGCGGCGAGTTTATCACCACCTCGTACAAATTTGAAGTGGGACATCCTCCGGGAGCGCCACTGTTTATGATAGTCGGGCGTATTTTCACGCTGTTTGGCGGCGCAGGCGATGCCGCAATGCTGATAAATGCAATGTCGGCGCTGGCCAGTGCTTTTACCATTATGTTTTTGTTCTGGACTATCACCCATCTTGCCAAAAAGCTGGTGAACAACAGTAAAGAGCTTTCAACCGGACAAACCATTGCCATTTTAGCCAGTGGATTTGTGGGAGCGCTTGCCTACACCTTTTCTGATACCTTCTGGTTTTCGGCGGTTGAAGGCGAAGTTTATGCCTCATCTTCGCTGATGACAGCCGTGGTTTTCTGGGCCATCCTGAAGTGGGAAAACGTGGCCAACGAACCCCAGGCCAACCGCTGGCTTATTTTCATCGCTTACATCATCGGTCTTTCCATCGGTGTGCACTTGCTGAACCTGCTGGCAATTCCGGCCATTGTTTTTGTTTATTATTTTAAGAAATACGATGTTACCCGCAATGGCATTCTTATTGCACTTGGCTTGTCGGTTACCATTCTCGGGTTCATCATGTATGGCATTATTCCGGGGGTTGTTACCATCGGCTCATGGTTCGAGTTACTGTTTGTAAACACTTTCGGTCTGCCATTCCACTCAGGGATTTTATTTTATATTGCCGCCATTATCGCCGGTATTGCTTACGGAATCTGGTACACACTCAAAAAGCAACTTGTGGTGTGGAATACAATTCTGGCCGGAGTTGCAGTAATTCTAATTGGTTATTCTTCGTTTGCACTCATAATTATCCGTTCATCGGCACAGCCACCCATGGACCAGAACAGCCCCAACAATGCATTTTCGCTTTTAAGTTACCTCAACCGCGAGCAATACGGTGAACGCCCGTTAATGTACGGTCAGTTTTTTGATTCACCACTCAACCCGCAAAACCGTTATCTCGAAGGGAAACCGGTTTATTCACAAATCGATGGCAAATACAAAATAACTTATCGCCGCGTGGTTCCGAATTACGATGATAAATTTAATATGGTTTTCCCGAGGATGTGGAGTACCATGGAACCCTCACATGCCCAGGATTACAAAGACTGGGGTGAAATAAAGGGAAACCGTATTCAGCACCGTAACGAACAGGGCGAAAACGAAGTAATTATAAAACCAACTTTTACCGAAAATATGCGGTTTTTCTTTCGCTACCATGTAAACTACATGTACTGGCGCTATTTTATGTGGAATTTTGTGGGCCGCCAGAACGATATTCAAAGTCATGGCAGTGTGATTCACGGAAACTGGATCAGCGGCATCAACTTTATCGACGAAGCGCGGTTGGGCGACCAGCAAAACCTGCCTGCAAGTCTGGACGGAAACAAGGGACGGAATACCTATTATTTCCTGCCGTTGTTGCTTGGGTTACTTGGTTTGTTTTACCAGTACAGCAAAGGCGCCGAAGGTAAAAAAGGTGTTTGGGTGGTTTTCCTGCTGTTCTTTATGACTGGGTTAGCCATTGTAGTTTACCTGAACCAGTATCCGCATCAGCCACGTGAGCGTGATTATGCTTACGCGGCATCGTTTTATGCGTTTGCCATCTGGCTCGGTCTTGGTGTACTGGCATTGGCCGAAGGATTGAAAAAATTTATGCCCGAAACTGTTGCTGCCGGAATTGCCAGTGTACTTTCGCTCGTTTTGGTTCCCGGAATTATGGCCGCCGAAAACTGGGACGACCACGATCGCTCGGGCCGTTACACTGCCCGCGATTTTGGCGCCAATTACCTTGTAACCTGTGCGCCAAACGGTATCATTTTTACCAATGGCGACAACGATACCTTCCCTTTGTGGTACAACCAGGAGGTTGAAGGTGTGCGCACCGATGTGCGTGTTTGCAACCTCAGCTATCTGCAAACCGACTGGTACATCAACCAAATGAGACGACAGGCGTACAACTCGGCACCGATGCCAATTTCAATGGCCCCTGAAAAATACAGGCAGGGAACCCGTGATATTGTATATCTTATAGATAACCAGCGATTAAACAGACCAACCATCGGGGCGAAAGAAGCTATCAATTTTGTTTCTGACGAAAATCCGGCCACGAAACTGCAACAAGCCGAAAATGCTGCCTATATACCTAAAAAAATCATCAGCTTTAAAATTGATAAAGAAGCTGTTATACGAAATAAAGTGGTAAGACCCGAAGATTATGATAAAATTGTGGACACCATGTACATCGACCTTTCTGACCGGAATTATGTTTCGAAAGATGAACTGATGATACTCGACCTGCTGGCAACCAACAACTGGGAACGACCCATTTACTGGGCGATGACCGTTGGCAGCGATAAATACCTCAACCTTGAAAACTATTTTCAGCTTGAAGGATTTGCCTATAGGCTGGTTCCGATTAAAGGGCAAAGTCAGCCCGACAGGTTGTTGTTTGGTGTTGTGGCTTCGGATATTATGTACGACAACCTGATGAACAAATTCAAATGGGGCGGTATAAACGACCCGAATGTATATATCGACGAAAACAATGTGCGGATGATGACTAATGTTTCCAACAGCTTTCAACGCCTTGCCTCCACGCTTATCGAAGAGGGGAAAAATGAGTCTGCCATTGCAGTTATCGATCGTTGTTTCGAATTGATTCCGCAACGTATTGTGCCTCCGGGTTATTTCACCATCGAACTAGCCAATAATTATTTAAAAGCCGGCGCGACAGAAAAAGGAGCACAGGCTTTGACAATCGCTTTAGATTCGTTTAACGATGATTTAAACTACTACTTCTCACTCGACAGCAAGTTTGTTCAGAGCAAAAGCATCAACGAGGAAATTCAGCGAACGCTGTTTTTTATGCAGTTGATTGAACGTACTGCCAAAGTGAACAACCAACCCGAACTTGCCAAAAAAGCCGGCGAGGCATTGCAGTCGGGGCTGACGAAATTCGGGGTAAACTAACTTTATAAAATCAGAAAAAGCCGGGCATTTGCAAAAAGTACCCGGCTTTTTTGATTTAATCTTTTATTCACAAAAACAACAGGAATCGAATTTGAATAAATTCTATCTTCACGCGCAAAACCTAAAAAAAATGAATGTATTGATAGTTGGTTCAGGAGGTCGCGAACACGCATTTGGCTGGAAATTAAAACAGAGCCCAAAAGTGGCCAACCTGTTTTTTGCCCCCGGAAATGCAGGCACTGCCCAACTCGGAACCAATCTTGCCGCCGGAGTAAGCGACTTTCAGCAATTAAAAGAATTCTCAATAACCCATAAAATCGACCTGATGCTTGTAGGGCCCGAAGTGCCGCTGGTGGAAGGCCTGCACGACTTTTTTGCCGCCGACACCGAACTGAAAAACATCATGGTGGTGGGCCCGAAAAAAATGGGAGCACAGCTTGAGGGCAGTAAAGATTTTGCCAAGGAGTTTATGATGAGAAACCACATTCCGACAGCCCGGTTTATCACTGTTACCAACCAGAATCTACCCGACGGAATTGCTTTTCTGAAATCGCTTCAGGCACCGTATGTTTTAAAAGCCGATGGCCTGGCTGCCGGGAAAGGCGTACTGATTATCGATTCGATTACTGAAGCCGAGAGCGCTTTGACAGAAATGTTAGCCGGACAATTTGGCGACGCCAGCAGCAAAGTGGTGATTGAGGAATTTTTAAGCGGAATCGAGGTATCGGTTTTTGCAATTACCGATGGCAAAAACTACAAAATACTGCCCGAAGCCAAAGATTACAAACGCATTGGCGAAGGCGACACCAGTCTGAACACCGGCGGAATGGGTGCTGTTTCGCCCGTGCCGTTTGCCGATGCTATTTTTATGGAAAAGGTGGAGAAACAGATTATTCAGCCCACCATTGCGGGTTTGCAAAAAGAGGGAATTGACTATTGCGGGTTTGTGTTTTTCGGGTTGATTAACGTAAATGGCGAACCGTTTGTAATTGAATACAACGCGCGGATGGGCGACCCTGAAACCGAAGTGGTGATGTTGCGCATAACATCGGATTTTGCCGACCTGCTCGTTGCCGCTGCCACAGGTACGCTTGACAAAGCAACCATTGAACCCGATGCCCGCGCTGCTGCCACTGTGATGCTTGTTTCGGGAGGGTACCCCGGGAGCTATGAAAACGGCAAAGAAATTTCAGGTACTGAACTTGTAACCGACAGTATTGTTTTTCATGCCGGAACAAAACCGGTTGATGGGAAAGTAGTAACCGCTGGTGGCCGTGTAATTGCTGTGAGTTCATACGGCGCAACACGAGCCGAAGCACTGACCACATCGTATAAAAATGCCGGGTTAATTCAGTTTGAAAAGAAATATTTCCGAAAAGATATCGGTTTTGATTTATAAGCCATGATACTGAAATTTTTAAAATCGCAGGGGTCTCTGGTAAATATTGCTTACCTCGTAATTGCTGTTTTGCTTTGGTTGCAGTCGTTAATGGTTCCGCTCGGGTACACATTTTTCGAAGGCGAAGGTAAAGATTTGCTTTATTCACCTATTTATTCAGTAACCCAGCAATTGCCGCTGTTGCAGGTGGCGCTGTCGCTGGCCATTGTTTTGTTCGTTTCATTCCTTATACAGCAGATTAACATCAGTTTTTCGCTGATTAAAGTGCGCACAAAACTTCCGGCACTGGTTTTTATCCTGTTGGTTGGCGGACTCACTCCGATGCACACACTCCACCCTCTTTATCTTGCCGCAATACTGTTAATGCTTTCGATTTACAGCATTTTTTCGGTATTTAACAACCCCGAACCAGTAACCCACTTTTTTAACGCCGGATTATTTCTAAGCATCGGTTCATTGTTCTATTTTAACCTGCTGGCGCTGCTTCCGGCGTTATTTATTGCAGTTTCGGTATTGCGCCGCGAGCCACTGTTCCGCGACTATTTTGCACTGTTTATCGGGTTTCTGTTGCCGTGGCTTTTTGCGTTCAGTTATCTCTTCTTCACCGACAGGATTGTTGAGGCAATTACCATTTTCGGAGATAACATCCTCACACCGGTGAGTCATTTCAGCAAAAACTACCTGTTGTTAGGTTACGCCGGAATTATTGCGCTTCTGACAATTATTGGCAGCTTTAAAATGCTGCAGTTATACGATTCGAGCAAAGTGAGTACAAGAAAATATTTCCAGGTTCTTTTCATTCTTTTTGTTTTTTCGATGTTCAGTTTTGCGCTGGTTCCAGCCACGTCTCAGGAATTTCTTATCATTTTGTTTATTCCCGTTTCCTTTCTTATTGCCAATCTTCTTTCGTCTATAACTTCAACTTTCTGGAGCGAATTACTCTTTTCTCTGTTGTTACTGGCATCTGCATTTATGCAGGTGGCGCGTTATTTCGATTTTGTAAAAGTATAAAACGCAGGTTATTCAATTATTAAATGATAATGTTTCTTCTGCCAGTAAAAACCCCCTTCATTGTTTCTCAGGATCAGATTTGTAAGGTGCATTCCAAAGTTTTGAGCGGTTGAACTCAAAAAAATAATCCCCCTCCTGTTTCACAGGAATCACTATTTTTGCTGCAACAATTTTTGCAGAGAAGATTATGGTACTAATTTTAAATATCGAAACATCCACAGAGGTTTGTTCGGTTTCGCTGGCTAAGGATGGCGAGACGGTTTACCTGAAAGAAAGCACCGAAGGAATGAACCACTCGCGGTTGCTGACGGTGTTTATTGAGCAGCTTTTCAGCGAAAACAAGCTCGATAAAAAAATGCTGGATGCAGTTGCCGTAAGCAAAGGTCCGGGGTCGTACACCGGATTGAGGATTGGCGTTTCTGTAGCAAAAGGTTTGTGCTATGGGTTAGGGATTCCGCTGATATCGGTTGGTTCGCTTAAAACGCTTGGCGTTTACACTGCTACAAATTTCAGCAGGTTTACGAATATTACGACGGATGCCGAACCACTTTTCTGCCCTATGATTGATGCCCGCAGGATGGAAGTTTATACTTCATTGTACGATTTGGCCGGTATCGAAATCAGGCCGGTTTCAGCCGAAATAATTACTTCTGATTTCCTTGCTGAAACATTGGAAAAACAACCTGTGTTGTTTTTTGGTAACGGTGCAGCTAAATGTGCAGGCGTATTGCAACACGAAAATGCGGTTTTTGCCGGACCAACAACTACTTCAGCCGCTTTTATGACTCATCTTTCGAACCGAAAATATGTGGCGAAACAATTTGAGGATGTGGCCTATTTCGAGCCGTTTTACCTTAAAAATTTTGTGGCTACTATCCCCAAAAACAAAATTTTAGGCTGAGAATAACTGTGTTAAAAACCGGTAAAACTTCAGTCAACAATCGTCGGTAGTGAAAAATCAGCAGATTTTTTGACTAAAAAATTATTCAGCAGATTGATTTATAACTGTTTTGATTAATTTTGCGGCTTAATTTGAAAATAAAATATTAATGGCATCAACAGCAGATTTCAGAAACGGATTGTGTTTCATGTTTAAAGGAGAGGTTCACACAATTGTAAGTTTTCTTCACGTAAAACCAGGAAAAGGGCCCGCTTTTGTTCGTACCAAACTGAGAAACGTAAAAACAGGCAGGGTAATTGAAAATACTTTCAACTCGGGTGTAAAAGTTGACGACGTAAGGGTTGAAACCCGCGAATACCAGTTCCTTTATAAAGATGACATGGGACTGAACGTGATGAATACTGAAACTTTTGAGCAAACCACCATACCCGACACAATGATTGACAACTCCGACCTGATGAAGGAAGGACAAATCATCCAGATAATTTTTCATGCCGAGGAAGAAACACCACTTACAGCCACAATGCCACCGGTAGTTGAACTAGTTGTTACTTCGACCATTGCCGGTGAAAAGGGCAATACCGCAAGTTCGAATGCTTTAAAACCAGCAACCGTTGAAACCGGTGCCGAAGTGATGGTTCCGATGTTTATTAACGAAGGCGATATTATTAAAGTAAACACCGAAGACAGGTCGTACAGCGAACGTGTGAGATCATAAAAAGGTATTGAATACAAGGGAATCCGGTCTGACTTAGTCCGGATTTTTTTGTGCCTGAATTTTATTTCGGGAATAAATATCAATGGCCACGATCATTGCAGTAAATCCCCAAAACGGAACCGAAAGTTTGTCGGTATCGAGAAAGTTATTAAGAAAACCGTGTACATAATAGGTAATTAAACCAATTAAAGTGGCCAGAACTATTGATTTAAGGCGTTTATCTTTCAGTCTCATGTATGTGTGTACTGCAGTATAAATTACAGTTCCAATAATAAGCAAAAAGGTAAGCATCCCTAAAACTCCTGACTCCGATAAAGGGCCGAGATATTCACTGTGGGCATTTCCTCCATCAGCCGAGTTGGTGCTGATAATGGTTCTGTTTTCATTCAACTGGTAAAGTGCATATTTAAACATGTAAGTACCAGGCCCAAATCCAAAGACAGGTTTGTCTTCAAACATCCTGATAGCACAACTCCATCGGTTGATACGTTCGAGATTGGAAGCATCGCTGGTAATGTTCGACATTGATGAAATGTGTGTTTTTAAATCAGCTGATGATTGCTCCGAGTTTTGTTCCAGACTCATTAATATCTGATTCTGAAAAAGTATAAAAAAAGCAATAAGCGAAATGAATGTTATGAAAAGTGGCTTAAACCTGACGTTTAGTTTTATAACTGCAAAAACTACTCCGGCAGCAAAAAAACTCAGCCAGGCTGCCCGGGTGTATGAAAGTACAAATCCTACAAACAGTATTAACATTGCCACAACCGAAAATATCTTCTCTTTCCGCGAAACAAATCCTGCAAACGAAAACATCATCAGAAATGGCAGGTACATTGCAAGCGCTGCCCCATAAGAAGTATGATCTTTATAAAAAGGATTACATACAAAATTTGCCACTTCCTTATTCCATAAACCATACCCAAGATGATGGTAAAGCGTATAAAAAATGACTATTATCAATGAAATTACATACAGCCAAATGTATTTTTCAATATTCTTTCCTTCAGAAAAAAGTTTTGCTGTTAAAAAATAAAGCACAGCAACAAACCAAATTCGAGAGAATAAAAACTTGAGTGATACAACCGGCATTGTGCTGGTAAGTGATGTTAAAAATATCCATGTCAAATTAACATAAATTGCCAGCGAAACGGGATGAGTAAGTATTTGTTTGTCAAATCCTCTTTCAGAAAACACTTTCAGAATAAAAACAATCAATAAACCAAGTATGAGAGGTTCTGTTGGCAGATACATATCAAATCCAAACCCTGGCATGATTTCGGAAAGAGTTACAGAAAGCGGGGCAAAAAGTGCAATGAGGTAAATAATTTTATCGAAAGAAAAAATAACCACCAACAAAATTGCGAGAATAAAGGGAAGCGCATTTATCACCATGGTATTCCGTTTTACCATGAAAAATACATTCAATAATACAAAGCTTACTGAGATGATATAAAACAGAGATAATTTTATGGCAGCTTTTTGAAACACTGGTTTTTGTTATTCTTCTTTGCGGTAATCAAGGACAAGAAATACCAGCAAAGCCATGAAAACTGCTGAGAAAGCCGAGAAGAATACAATTATCCAGCGCACCGGATATGATTTCTTATCCGCTGCAAAGGGCTTTTCAACCACATGGCTATAAGTAATTTCCTTTTCATATTCACTTAAGTTGATATCGTAAAGCAGTTGAATTGAATCAAGACTGTTAATCAGATTGTTGTACTCTTTTTCAAGCCTGAAAGCATCAGCTCCGGAAGCAAGCATATTGTCGTACAGATTTTTAATTTCTTTTGTATCGGCTGCCGAACCCCTCCCTGTAGCTAATGCAGTCATATAACCCCGTGTAACTTCGGGAACCTGGTTTTGAAAATCGACAATTCCCGATTCAGACCTGATTTTATTCAACCTTACATAAACCGAATCGTATTCGAACTGCTTTTTTTCGAGCTGCTTTTTCAAAATCACCAGCACTTCACCGCGTTTGGCTTTGTGTATCTGGCCAACTTTCTGGTTGTAAAAGTGAATGAGCGAATCGCACATTACCGCAGCTCTTCCAGGAAAAAAATCCAATATAACGAGTTCAACCGTTTCGTATTGAGTTTTCGAGACACTTACATTTTTATTATAAATATCGAACATGTAGGTGAGGTATTGCGGATCGTCTTTTTTCAGCTTATAATCTTCGTGTAACGGAAAAACTTCAAACATCTTCAATTTTACATCGTTCGAATTGATGATCTCGAGCATTTGTTCGGTTTTTGATTCTTCACTCATTTCACCAATGTTGGATGGATAAATTCGTGCCGTTGATTTGTACATTGGCCTGATAAACGCCGGACCTGAAAAAATGGCGGCTAAAACCACGGCTGCAATACCAACAATTACAAAATGAATTTTTCGTTTCCAGATAAGGGTTACAATACGTTGGTTGTCAAAAAAATTATTCATAAAAAACGCTGTTTTAATATCCCGGCTGAGACAAACAGATTCGGGTAAAGGACACTGTCTGTTTCATAAGAATATGGTTTAATCCGATCGTTATATGTAACGTCAGAAAAAGATGTTTATTATTTATTTTATTTTTGAATTATGGGCATTTACTCAACAATAATTACCGAGTAATTTTTCTTGCCTTTTTGTGCCAGCATGTATTTTCCGTTGATAAGGAACGAACTGTCGATTCGCATTTCCCCATCGGCAACTTTTTCTTTGTTTATGCTTAATCCGTTGGCCTGAACAGTGCGGCGCAATTCACTTTTCGATTCAAAAACGCGGGTTTTCTCGGCAAGCAGTTCAACCACTCCAATCCCGTTTTCAATAGCTTCCCTGGCAATTGTAAATTTTGGAACCCCTTCGAAAACGGAAAGAAATGTTGATTCGTTTAGTTTACGCAACTGTTCGGCTGTGCCGCTGCCAAAAAGAATTTGTGCTGCCTCAACCGCCATTTCATAATCGTCGCGTGTGTGAACCATCACTGTAATTTCTTCGGCCAATTTTTTCTGAAGCACACGCAAATGTGGCGCTTCCTTGTGTTGCAAAACCAAGGTTTCAATTTCTTCTTTCGAAAGCAGCGTAAATATTTTAATGTAACGTTCAGCATCATCGTCAGAAGTATTCAGCCAGAACTGGTAAAACTTGTACGGCGAAGTGCGCTCGGCATCAAGCCAAACATTTCCAGATTCGGTTTTCCCGAATTTTGTACCATCAGCTTTTGTGATGAGCGGGCAGGTAAGCGCAAATGCTTCACCTCTGCCTTTACGGCGAATCAGTTCAGTTCCGGTGGTAATGTTTCCCCACTGGTCGGAACCACCCAATTGTAATTTACAGTTGTGGTTTTCGTTGAGGTACAGAAAATCATAACCCTGTACCAGTTGGTAGGTAAATTCGGTAAACGACATCCCTGTTTTCGACTCCTCGCCCAGTCTTTTCTTCACCGAATCTTTCGACATCATATAATTTACGGTGATGTGCTTTCCGATGTCGCGGATAAAATCGAGGAACGAAAAGCTTTTCATCCAGTCGTAATTGTTCACAAGGATGGCGGCGTTTGGCGCATCGCTTTCGAAATCGAGAAAGCGGGCCAGTTGCTTTTTTATACATTCCTGGTTGTGCCGGAGGGTTGGTTCGTCTAACAGGTTGCGTTCCTGCGATTTGCCCGAAGGGTCGCCAATCATTCCTGTAGCTCCGCCAACAAGCGCAATGGGTTTGTGACCGGCAATCTGGAAATGTTTGAGCATCATTACACCAACAAGATGGCCAATGTGCAGCGAATCGGCTGTCGGGTCGATTCCAAGGTATGCAGCTGTTAATTCTTTATCGAGTTGTTCCTGTGTTCCGGGCATTACATCGTGTAACATTCCCCGCCATTTTAACACATCCACAAAATTCATGAGCAAGTTTTTTAAAAATTTGCGCAAAGATAAAAAATGATGCAAGTTATTCGGGTTCAGTCTGAATAAAAATGGTCGTGAAAACTAGGGCTTGTTTGTTTATCTCAGTTACAAATCTCTGGCAACAGGATTGTTTTCTTCCTTTTCTGAATCGCCGTTTTCGTCCCACAAATCGATAAACGGGAAAATAGAAGGTGCAAGATTTCTGATTGACTCGTACATCCGCGATTCCTTTTTCGCGTTTTCAGGGATAAAGTGCATGTCGTTGTCGATTTTATCAAAAATCATTAAAGTGATGCTCAGAAAAAGCAGTGAACGCAATAATCCCACTATTACACCGCCCATTTTGTTGAAAATACCCAGTAAGCCGGATTCCACCATTTTGCTTACCACATCGGCAACAATATGAACCAAAATCACGATGATGACAAATGTAACGGCAAACGAAATAATATCGAGGTAAACTGTTTGCAATTTAAAATACTTAACCAGCTGCTCGGTGGTGATTTGCGAAAAGTGAATTGCACCCCAGATGCCAAGAATAAGCGCCGCAAATGACGCAACTTCTGCAATCAGTCCGTTTTTATAACCTCCTATTAAGGAAAAAAACAGGATAAAAATGATGATGTAATCGATAAAGTTCATGTTAAGTTAAGTTCCGATTTTATGGCTGTGAATTTATAGAATTATATCCCGAATTGTATGGCAAAAATCGGTAAAAACACGATAAGAATGGTTTAACGGAATATTACAAAGGTAAATACGCGCAGAGAAAAGATTTATTGCTGCGCCAGTTTCTCCACCCCGGCAAAAACCCTGTAAAAATTACCACCCCAAACTTTTATAATTTCATCTTCGGTGTAACCGCGTCTCAGCATTTCGGCTGTAATATTCGGAAACTGGCTCACATCGGCACAACCGTCAACACCGCCGCCGCCATCAAAATCGCTGCCAATTCCCACATAATCAATACCTACCAGCTTTTTTACATGGTCGATGTGATCGACAAAATCGGAAACATTGGGCAGTGGGTTCGGGTATTTTTCGCTTAAACTGCGCCATTCCCTGCGAAGTTCTTTTTTCTGTTCTTCGGTTAATGAAGCCGACCGCGCTTCATAATTGCTGTAAAACTCCTTCCTTTTCTGATAATAAACCGAAGTTGTGTCGGGGTCTTTTATATATTCGTCAAGAAGACAAATCTGAATCACACCGCCATTTTTGGCCAAAGCTTTTATCATATCATCAGTCATGTTCCGCGGATGTTTTGCAATAGCCCGCACACTTGAATGCGAGGCAATTATCGGGGCTTTGCTGGTGGCAATCACATCATAAAAAGCCTTGTCGGAAATGTGCGAAACATCCACAATCATTCCCAGCCGGTTCATTTCTTTAACCACGTTTTTTCCAAAAGGGCTCAATCCGTTGTGTTCAGCTCCCTTTTTGTCAGTCGATGAGTCGCAGATATCGTTGTTGTATGAATGACAAAGCGTGATATAACGAACGCCTTTGTCGTAAAACTCTTTTATCCGCGATAAATCGGTTCCAATCGGAAAACCATTTTCCATCCCGATGTAAATGGCCAGTTTTCCGGCTTGTTCATACTTTGGAGCTTCTTTTGAACTTACTGCAACGCTGGCCATTTCGCTGTATTTGGTGCATGCTCCATAGATGGCGTCAATCATATCGTTAGCCATTTTGTAGGCTTCCTGCGTATTATCAGGTGTTCTTGGTCTCTGACCGGTAAACGCTGCAAAAAACATGGCATCGAGACCACCTTCTTTCATGCGTGGAAAATCGACACGGCTTTGCGGCGGTTTGTTTTTTATCCCGATATCGAAAGTGCTGTCTAACAAATTCATCGGAGTATCGCAGTGGGTATCAACGGTGAGTGCTTTTTTGTGAATTCTCTGCACATCTTTATCAGGGTCAATAACTCCGGCCTGATTTGTTTTACTTACAGTAGAAAGTATCAGTATCAACAATATTAATCTCAGCATCGGTAACTTTAGCTTAAAAATTATTTGCAATAATAGGGATTTACACCTTCTAAACACCTTTAGTAACCCGATTTATTACAAATAGTGAATGAGGCAGAAACAGGAATAAATACAGCAAAATTCACAATTATGAAGTTCAGCAATCGGTCAGGCAATTATCTTCCGGTTTCATTCAGTACGTTTGTATTCCACTTCAGATATTTTAATACCAGGTAAAGAAATGATGTCAGAATACAAATTCCAATGAGGTAATAATTAAAATCGGTTCTTCCATTAATCAGCTCGCCTGCAACATCGAAAAAAGTAAAAATGAGAAAAATGGCAGCAAAACCGTTCTTTTCCTTTTTAAGTATCTTTTTCCAGCTAAACGGCAGATCAGGCTTTGTATAATTCGTGAAATTTGGAACAAATGCGGGAACCGTTTTTGCCCAACTTGTATAAACCTTACCAAAAGATTTTTTCAAAAATTGTTCCTCTGCATACATAATCCGCTCATAATAAACCCAGTAGAAAAGGAAAAAAGCAACAATAAACCATAAATTTCCGGTTAACAATGCAGTACCAAGCCACATAAAAAAGTTCCCCAGATACAGCGGATGTCTTACTATACTATACATTCCGGATGTATTCAGTGTATCGGCAATTTGTTTTGAGGCATTTCGGCCAGAAGTATTTACTGGTGTATGTCCGACAGTGATTATCCGGATGTATAACCCGAACAGGCTGATAAGGATACAGAATATCTCATAAATACTCTCAAAGGGAGTTTCTTTGACAAAAGAGACCCCGGGTTTGAATTCAGCGTAAATAACAAGAATTGATCCGATGAGTAACACCGCCAGTGGAATAAAACTCCTGTATTTAAAAAGCCAGTTACCCTGTTTTTTAAACTCACTGCGCAATGCCATTCATAATATTTATAATGAAATTTCGGTTTAAAATCAATTGCAATATTATTAATTTCTATTAACTACAGTTTAATTTCGCCATCAAAATTATAAAAAACCGAAAACCGGAAAGTGTTATAATGATAATCGTGCAAGCCAGTCTGGTATTCCAGTTTATAATCAAATTTTTTCCCTGATCTTATTATATTTGAGCGGATTACCAGCGGATCGTTATTTCCCCTGACATTCATATACCGATAGGCATCATAAGCGTTGAATCCTCCAATTTCATTTTGCCATGAGATGTTTTTGCTTTTAAGGCTGAATCCAAATTCAAATAACCCACCGTCATCCTGCGCCATCTCCACTTTATTGGTCTGCCATACATAAAATCCTCCCATCAGAGCCAGCCTTACTTCATTAATAAAACCATTTTTTGGAAATAATGATTTTCCAAATGCTATGTAGTAGTATTCAGCTCCTCCTTCGGTATATCTTCCCTGGACTGCACCGCCTGTGGTGGTTTTATGCGAATAATTAATCCCGATATCAGGCCAGCGTTTTTTCCCTTTCACCAGTTGTACATAAGTACTTATCCAGAGGTCGCCTACCTGAGTGATCCAGCCTGTATCGTCGTAATAAATTTGGCGTTCATCGCGCACCGAATTGTCGGTTTGAAATGTTTCCGTGGGATTTCCCCAAATTTGAACCACTACCCTTTTGGGAACTACTGCCCAATAAAAACTCAAATAGGTGTTTAAAGCATTGTCTCCTTCCATAACATGGGCATGTAAACCGGCTTCGATGTTTGATGAACTATCGAGCCGGGCAAAATCCATTGCAGGCACTGGCAGCGCGTTTGGGCCGAGTTTGGCGGGTGCAATCTGCAGCCATTTGTTAATGTGATCGCTGCCGAAATCTATCCATTCGCCGGTGGGGCGCGACTGGCCAAAAATCCAGAATGTAGGAAAAAGTAAAAACAGGGCGAGGAAGTTTCTCTTCATCAGTTTTTGTTTCAAAGAGTGCAAATATTGCAAAATCAATCCATCCGGTAAAAAATGCGCCACAAAAATTATCAATAAAAAAATCAGCTTTTAAAGAAAGAGGAAACAAACCCGGTTTTATTTGGTTAAATAGCTGCTTTGGGTTTATTTTGGCCGACGAAAAGAAAAGTAAATCAATGCGAAAATTGGGGTTGAAGAAATGGCTGGTCTTACCTGTTACTGCGGTAACTGTTTTCGGACTCACACAACTTGCCTGGCGGTTTCCGGGGGTAACTGAAAAAATCTATTCGCGTGGAATTTACCCCGTAATTGCAGCAATCTTTTCAAATATCAGCAGGTTTGCGCCTTTTTCGCTCGACGATATTTTTTATGTACTGCTTTTAGCTGCCTTTGTTGTACTTATTGCATTGCTTATTCTTCGAAGAATCAGGTTTTCAACTGCCGGAAAAATTGTATTGAATGTGATGGCTTCGGTTTACATCCTGTTTTATGTTTTGTGGGGTTTCAACTATTTCAGAAACGATATTTACAACCGGCTGGCACTGAAACACAGAAACACGGATACAAAAGAATTTGTGGCACAGTTGCGAAAACTGGTTGAAAACACAAACAAATCGTGGTGTACTTTCGATGGCTGGGACCCCGGAAAAGTGGATGCCCGGATTGAAGTCTCGTATAAAAAACTGGTCCCTGCACTGAAAATAAAATATCCGGGAGGTAAACGACCAGCCAAACCGGTTACCATGAGCCACTTTTTTGCACAGGCCGGAATCTCTGGTTATTACGGGCCGTTTTTTAACGAGGTACATATAAACACCTATATTCTCCCGGTGGAATACCCGTTTATTCTTGCTCACGAAAAAGCGCACCAGTTGGGCATTACAAACGAGGGCGAAGCCAATTTTTATGCCTGGCTTGTTTGTACAAACAGCAAATCGAAACAACTGCAATACTCGGCCAATTTACACGTGCTGCAATATTTTCTGTACCAGGGGTACCAACTCGGTGAATACGATGCTATTATTGCAAAACTCGACAAACGGGTGAAAAAAGACCTGCAAAAAATACGCGAAAACTGGATGAGCCTGCGCAACGAAAAAATTGACGATGCAGCTTCGAAAGTGAACGATTTTTACTTGAAAACCAACAAAATAAAGGAGGGTGTAAAAGAATACAGCGGCGTGGTGAAGTTTGTGATGGATTACTCGTATGACACCGGATTTCAGAAAAAATATGGGCTGAAACAGTAGTAAAATAAGCTATTTTTGTGTGTACTTTTTTATTATGAAAGATTTTTTTTAGCCAAAAGAGTCCATATAAGACAATCCGAAGATTTTATTATTTTCCCTTAAATCTGCAGGTTAAAAACGTAGTACCTTATCTTTCAATTTGATGTATTTTTTGGCATAATATTCAAAAGCAATATGCTGGCACCAGCACCAGTTCTTTAATTTTCTGAGCCATTATGATGGTTTCTTTCCCGATTTTGGTGAGGTAATATTTATACGAATCGTTTGCTGTTGTTTCTATTCGCAATATTTTACTGAACTTGTCGTACATTTTTATCGATACTGAACCCATGGTGTGTTTTATGCGGCTGCCTTCGATGCGTACATTGTAATTGTTGCCCATTTCACCCTGGTACCGGGGGTCAAGTTTGCGCCCAAAAAAGGTTGCAATGTTTTCAGGTTTGACTGTATGTATGGCAGTGGCCACAAGTTCGCTATAGATTTGTTGCAAACCCTCCTGTTTTTTAAACACAATGTCGGTGGCATATTCGG
>DYSZ01000054.1 GCA_020726265.1 Draconibacterium orientale | reverse complement strand
CCACACTCGGAACCAACGGTTGCGTAACATCGCCGATACCCATCGGGATTACTTTTTTGCCGGGATTGGCTTTTACAAATTCGTTTACCCGGCGGCCAATTTCCGGGAAAAGATAGCCTGCCTGTAATTTCAGGTAGTTTTCGTTGATGAATGCCATTATATCAGATTATTAGATTTTTAAGTACTATGAATATTTTGAGGAGTAAAAATACAAAATTTATCATTTAGTTTTTGTTGCTGTTTTTATATAAAGAAAAACGATTTTAATTTTTTAAAAGTAGCTTTTTCAGAATTCACACTCCCTTCAAAATCTTTATCGAAAACTATTCTGCCCCCAATCCCCTAAGAATTTGTTAAATCAATTTCAGCTTTGAATTGTTATTCTATATACTGATATAAAAAAGGATACTTTTGTCAGGAATAAGATTTTCAGAGAGAAAGTATTGAGTATTGAGTATCAGGATCAAAAATCCAGTATCTAATATCCAATATCCAGAATCCGGAATAAAGTATCGAGTATCAAAAAAAACAAAATAAAATGGCAAAGATTCAGAAAACATTATTGATGATTTTAGATGGCTGGGGCATTGGCGACGGCTCAAAAAACGATATCGTGGCAACTGCACCAACACCTTTTATGGATTCGCTGATGGAGAAATATCCGCATTCGCAACTGATGGCCTGCGGCGAAGATGTAGGTTTGCCCGAAGGTCAGATGGGTAACTCAGAAGTGGGTCACCTCACTATTGGCGCCGGCCGCATTTTGTACCAGGACATGGTGAAAATCACCAAAGCCATCCGCGATAAATCGTTGTGGATGAACCCGCAGATTGTAAAGGCTTACAACTATGCAAAAGAGAATAACAAAAAAGTCCACCTCATCGGACTGATTGGTCCCGGCGGCGTACACGCGCTGAGCACACACATGGTGGCGCTGGCACAGATTGCCACAGACATGGGACTTGAAAAAGTTTTCGTTCACGGATTAATGGATGGTCGCGATACCGACCCGCGTTCGGGTTACGGTTTTCTTGAAACCGACCTCGAAGCGCTGAAAAGTACCAACGGAAAATTTGCTTCCATCATTGGTCGCTATTTTGGTATGGACCGCGACAAAAACTACGACCGGTTGAAACTGGCGTATGATTTATATACTCACGGGAAAGGCGAAAAATCGGCAGATTTACTGGCAACCGTGCAGAAATCGTACGACGCTGGTGTTACCGACGAGTTTATTAAACCAATTGTAATGTTGGATGAAAATGGCAATCCGCTGGGTTTGATTGAAGAAAACGATGTGGTGATTTGCTTTAACTTCCGCACCGACCGCCTGCGCCAGACCACCATCGCCTTTACCCAGAAAGACCTGCCCGAATTTGGTATGCACAAAATGAATCTGCAGTGGTACACCATTACCAACTACAAAGCCAATTTTGCGGGAATCAACGTGATTTTCAACAAAGACAACGTAACCAACACGATGGGCGAAGTGGTGGCAAAAGCCGGGTTAAAACAAATCCGCATCGCCGAAACCGAAAAATATGCCCACGTTACTTTCTTCTTCAGCGGTGGCCGCGAAGATGAATTCCCCGGCGAATCACGCCTTTTGGTGCAGTCGCCAAAAGTGCCTACCTACGATTTGCAGCCCGAAATGTCGGCTCCCGGTGTTCGCGATGCCATTGTTCCGAAACTGCGCAACGGTGAAGCCGATTTCGTTTGCCTCAACTTTGCCAACGGCGATATGGTGGGTCATACCGGTGTTTACGAAGCCATTTACAAAGCAGTGATGACGGTGGACAGTTGCACAAAAGATGTGGTGGAAGCTGCACTCGAAGGTGGATACAATATCATGATTATTGCCGACCACGGAAATGCCGACAATGCTGTAAACGAAGATGGCAGCGAAAATACAGCCCACTCGCTCAACCCGGTACCGTGCATTTTTGTAAGCGACAAAAAAGGGATTCAAATTGAAAACGGAATTCTTGCAGATGTGGCTCCAACCTTGCTGAATGTGATGGGACTGGAAGTTCCGGCAGAAATGACAGGTAGAAATTTGATAAACTAAGGCCTCTCCCCGTCCCTCTCCAAGGGAGAGGGAGAAAGAAAAACGTTAAAAGATTTGATTTTGAAAATCACAAAATATAAACTGATTTCTGATTTCCCCCCTTCCGGGGGACCAGGGGGGCTTTTTTATGATTGAAATTGGCCGTACAATTATCAGCCGCGATATTTTTGAAGAGCACTTTTTGTGCGATTTGCTTAAATGCAAGGGCGCTTGCTGTATTGAAGGCGACTCGGGTGCGCCGTTAACCAAAGAGGAAGCTCAGCTTATCGAAACCGAATTTCCGGCGTATAGTGAATATTTGTCGGGAAAACACAAACACGAGATTGAAAAGCTGGGATTTTCGGTGATTGACAGCGACGGCGATTTGGTTACGCCGCTCATTAACAACCGGCAGTGTGTTTATACTTACACCGATGAAAAAGGCATTCTGAAATGTGCCATCGAAAAAGCGTTTTTCGACGGAAAAACTACTTTTCGCAAACCGGTTTCATGTCATCTTTTTCCAATTCGGATCACCGCATACAAACGATACGATGCTGTGAATTACCAGGAACTGGACATTTGTAAGCCAGGAAAAGCATGTGGCCAGTTGGCAAAACTGCCGCTGTATCAATTTCTGAAAGAACCACTCATCAGAAAATATGGCGAAGAGTGGTACGCCGATGTGGAAATAGCTGCCGGGTATTTAGAAAATGAAGGTTAACCCTGTTTAAATCGTATTAATTATCAGACCATCAGCTCCACCCGGTTTCCGTCGGGGTCGAGCACAATGCTTTCGTAGTTTCCATCGCCCGTGGTGCGCGGCTCGCCAATCACCTTAAAACCATCTTTCCGGAGAATTTCGGTAAGTTGGTTCACCCTGTCTTTTGAACCCACATTAATGGCAAAATGGATCAACCCAAGATATTGTTTGATGATATCGTTTTTCGACGCCGGAATACGCGGCATTTCCATTATCTCAATACGGCATTCACCATCGAACTTAAGAAAATACGAGCGGAATTCTTTTGAATGATTGTAATAGATTTCAGAACTCGATGCGTCGAAATACCTGATGTAAAAGTTGCACAACCCCTCGAGGTTGGTAGTCCAAATGGCAATGTGATCAATTTTCATATCGAAATAGCTTTAAAAACCAATTAAAAGAAAAACACCTGAAGATAATCTTTATTTGTCACCTTCCCACTCAGCAAAAAACTGCTTTAAAAACGTTTCCATAAAAATATGCCGATTTTTTGCTATTTCAATGGCTGTGGCTGTATTTAACGAATTTTTTAACAATAGCAGTTTTTCGTAAAAATGATTGATGGTGGGTGCAGTGTTGTTTTTGTAGCTTTCAAAATTAGTGTGCAGCACGGGTTTTACGCCGGGGTGATAAATCGGTCGCGATTTGTGTCCACCATAAGCAAAAGTACGAGCCACCCCTATGGCGCCAATGGCATCAAGCCTGTCGGCATCCTGAACAATTCTCGCTTCAATGGTAGTGGCATTATTTTCAACCCCGGCACCCTTAAACGAAACCTGTTCAACGATTTCGAGGATGCTTTCAGCCTGCAAATTATCAACATTAATGTTTTTCAGCCATTTCGCTGTTTTTGATTCATTTTCTGAATTCAGTTTCCAGTCATCCAAATCGTGCAACAGTGCCGCCATTTCAATCAGAAATAAGTTGCCACCCTCATTCTCTGCCAGTTTCAGCGCCATGTTTCGTACCCGGTGAATGTGCCACCAGTCATGTCCGCTGCCTTCGTTTTCAAAATGGCTGTGTATATATTTTTCTGTGCTTCTCAGCAATTCGTTTTCAAATGGTTCGACCAGCATAGTCTAAAAATTTCAAAATTTGGTTCGACCAAATGTATAAAAAAAGTTAATGGGGATTTTAGATAAATTTTAAGCGATTTATTTACAGTAGTTTACGAGTTTATTCGTAAGTCAGGTAGGAAGTGCCAAAAATAGTACCGATTAATTTTTTATTACATTTGGCATCGTGAATATATAGTATTAAGGTATTGTTTACCTGCGCATTAAATATAAAATTGATGAAGAACAACGTAAATTCAAAACTCACGATCCCCAATCTGGTGAAAGAGTCAGTAGAAAAGTATGCCGACAAAAATTCACTGGTTTTTGTAGGTGAAAAGAAATATACCTATCGTGAAATGGGTGCCGATATCGAAAAAGTGGCATCCCTGCTTTCTGTTCTCGGAGTTGGAAAAGGCGACAAAATTGCCATTTTAAGTACTAATATGCCCAACTGGGGAGTTTCGTTTTTTGCAATCTCGGTGCTTGGTGCTGTAGCGGTACCAATTCTCCCCGACTTTCATGAGAACGAAATCAAGACAATTATTGAACATTCCGAAGCCAAAATCATTTTTGTATCAGCAGGATTGTATGGAAATCTGAATGCCGACACCAGAAATTTTGTTGAACACATTATTCTTGTCGATACTTTTGCAATTGTACCCAAAAATGCAAAAGCTGATAAACTTATGGAATTGCCGGTTTCGCTGCCTGCTGAACCTTTAAGTAATCTTTGGGCCGAAGTTGAAGAAGAAGACCTTGCATCCATAATTTATACTTCGGGCACCACCGGAAACTCAAAAGGAGTGATGTTAACGCACCGGAACCTGGCCTGGACAACACAACAATGTGCCACCTTGCAGGTGATAAAATCGGATGACAGATTTTTATCGGTATTGCCTTTGTCGCACACGCTCGAAAATACTGTAAGTTTTTTATTACCGGTTAAATACGGTGCATCTGTGCATTACCTCAGTAAACCGCCGGTTCCGTCGGTATTGCTTCCTGCTTTTCAGGTGGTAAAACCTACTATCATGTTGTCGGTTCCGCTGATTATCGAAAAGGTTTTCAGGGCGAAAATTTATCCCGAGTTTCAGAAAAGTGCCGTAATCAGCAAGCTTTATTCGATTGCTTTTTTTAGAAAATTGCTGCATAAGGTTGCTGCCAAAAAGCTGCATAAAACTTTTGGCGGACACTTGCATTTCTTCGGAATCGGCGGCGCCAAACTCGACTCCACGGTAGAGCGGTTTCTGATGGAAGGTGGTTTTCCATACGCAATTGGTTATGGTTTAACCGAGACTTCTCCGTTATTAGCTGGTGCAGTGGGCAAAAACCGGAAACTGGGCTCAACCGGAATTGCAATGGAAGGTGTTCAGCTACGAATTGCCAATGCCGATCCATTAACCGGTGAAGGTGAAATTCAGGCCAAAGGTTTGAATGTGATGCGTGGCTATTTCAAAGCCCCGGAAATTACCAAAGAGGTATTTACTGAAGATGGCTGGTTTAAAACCGGCGACCGCGGTAACTTCGACAAGGAAAACAAGCTCTACATCAAAGGTCGCATCAAAACCATGATTGTGGGTGCCAGCGGCGAGAATATTTATCCCGAGGAAATTGAATCGGTAATCAACAAAATGCGCTATGTTCTGGAATCGCTGGTGATTGAGAAAAAGGGTAAACTGGTGGCCATGATTCATTTGAACATGGAAGAGATTGAGCAGAATTTCAAAGTAATGAAATCGGATGCTCAGCAATACATTCAGGATAAATCGGATGAAATTCTGAAGGATATTCAAAAAAAGGTAAACGAAGAAGTGAATAAATTTTCACGCATTCAACAAGTGATTTTACAACCCAACCCATTTGAGAAAACACCTACAAAGAAAATAAAACGGTTTTTATACGCATAGTATTCGTTTTTTAGTCATCCGATGACTAAATAAATTTTTTAAATCGTCATCGGATGACTAACAACTGGAAAGTCTGTTTTGCCGGCTTTCCTTTTTTGTTTCCCGAAATTAAAACGCTAATTTTGTGCCCGTAAATCACGAGAGTAAATGGTAACCGAATCGCGATACAGTTCAAGGGGAGTTTCAGCATCGAAAGAAGATGTGCACGAAGCCATAAAAAATGTCGATAAAGGGTTGTTCCCTAAGGCATTTTGCAAAATCGTACCCGATATTTTGGGTGACGACCCGGACTGGTGTAACATTATGCATGCCGACGGTGCCGGAACAAAATCGTCGCTGGCCTACCTGTACTGGAAAGAAACCGGCGACATTTCGGTTTGGAAAGGCATTGCACAGGACGCACTTATCATGAACATCGACGATTTGCTTTGCGTTGGTGCCACCGAAAATATATTGCTATCGTCAACCATCGGGCGCAACAAAAACAAAATACCGGGCGAAGTGATTGCCGCAATCATTAATGGTACAGAAGAATTGCTGGCGATGTTGCGCGAAATGGGAATCAGTATTTACTCCACGGGTGGTGAAACTGCCGATGTGGGCGATTTGGTTCGTACCATCATTGTCGATTCAACAGTAACCTGCCGGATGAAAAGGTCGGATGTTATTTCAGCCGACAAAATTTCTGCCGGAAACGTAATAATAGGACTTTCATCATCCGGTCAGGCCACTTACGAAACTGAATACAACGGAGGCATGGGCAGCAACGGGCTGACCTCGGCACGACACGATGTTTTTGCAAAATACCTTGCAGAAAAATATCCCGAAAGTTTTGACCCCGAAGTACCCGTAGATCTGGTTTATTCAGGAAAATTCAAACTAACCGAAACGATTGAAGGCTTGGGAATTGATGCTGGAAAACTGGTTTTATCGCCAACACGTACTTATGCACCGGTAATTAAAAAAGTGCTTGAAAAGTTCAGGGGCGAAATTGCCGGAATGATTCATTGCTCGGGAGGTGCACAAACAAAAGTGTTGCATTTTGTCGATAATATACATGTAATTAAAGACAATATGTTCCCAGTTCCGCCGCTGTTCAGTGTTATTCACGAACAATCGGGAACCGGCTGGAAAGAGATGTACAAGGTTTTCAACATGGGCCACCGCTTCGAAATTTACACAAAACCCGAAGTGGCTCAGGAAATTATTGACATCGCCAATTCGTTTAATATCAACGCTCAAATCGTAGGCAGGGTTGAACATTTTGAAGGGAAAAAACTCACCATCAAAACCGAAAGAGGCGAGTTTGATTATTAGTTTCTGACCGCCTTAGAAATCAAAGTGATGGTAAATCTGATAGCGTCAAATATCGAAAAAATAAGGCAATTGCTTGCTGCCAACAGAATTGAGGAAGCTTACGTTTTTGGTTCAGCAGCAAAAGGGAATTTTAACGAAAAGAGCAATGTAGACTTTTTGGTTCGGTTCAGCGCTGACTTAACACCCCTTGAAAAAGGTGAGTTTTGGTGGAATCTTCACGATGAATTACGAAGATTTCTGAACAGGGAAATTGATATAGTAACCATTAATTCACTGAAAAATCCCTATCTCATTAAAGAAATTAACGATACCAGAGTGCTGATTTATGGATAATGAGATAAAGATACTATAGTTTGATATTCTTACATCGGTAAATAACATTGAGGAATATCTGAGTGAGAAAAGAATTTTTGGGGAGTACGACTCAAATCCGATGTTACAGGATGCTGTTGAAAGAAATCTTGAAATTATTGGAGAAACTGTGAATAAAATCCTGTTCATTAAACCTGACATAGAAATCAGTAATTCAAGATGAATTGTTGATGTCAGGAATAAAATTATTCATGGTTACGATGAGATTGAAAATGCCCAGATTTGGGGAATAATTATAAATCATATGCCAACCTTGAAAAGTGAGGTTGAGAAGCTTTTAGACGATTAAAACAAAATGGCACAATACGAATTATTAGACCGCTACGAAGCGATAAAACACCGTTTCGAAGAAATACAACAACAAATTACCGACCCGGCTGCTATGGCCGATATGAAACGGTATGTAAAGCTGAATCAAGAATACAAAAACCTTGAAAAACTCGTTGCAGTTTTCAAGGAGTACAAAAATCTGGTTGCCAGCATCGACTCGGGCCGCGAAATTCTGGCGCAGGAAACCGACGAGGATTTGCGCGAAATGGCACGCGAAGAGATTGAACTGGCAGAACAGCGCATTCCTGAAAAAGAAACAGAGATAAAACTGTTGCTTGTTCCGGCTGACCCCGAAGACGGGAAAAACGCAATCCTCGAAATCCGCGCCGGTACCGGTGGAGACGAAGCCAGTATTTTTGCAGGCGATCTTTTTCGCATGTACTCCAAATTCTGCGAACAAAAAGGCTGGCGGATGGAAGTGACAAACATCAGCGATGGAACTGCCGGTGGTTACAAGGAAATTGTGACCAAAGTTACGGGCGAGGGTGTTTACGGGATTCTGAAATACGAATCGGGTGTTCACCGCGTACAACGCGTTCCGCAAACCGAGACCCAGGGCCGGATCCATACCTCGGCGGCAACAGTGGCTGTTTTGCCCGAAGCCGAAGAATTTGACGTTGATCTTAGGGAATCAGACATTCGCAAAGATACCTACTGTTCGTCGGGTCCCGGCGGGCAGTCGGTGAACACCACCTACTCAGCCATCAGGCTAACCCATATTCCAACCGGGATTGTGGTTACCTGCCAGGATGAAAAATCGCAGTTGAAAAACCTGGCCAAAGCCATGGGGGAGCTACGAACCCGCATTTACAATATGGAGTACCAGAAGTACATCGACGAAATTTCGTCGAAACGGAAAACCATGGTTTCAACCGGCGACCGTTCGGCAAAAATCCGCACCTACAACTGGCCGCAGGGTCGCGTTACCGACCACCGTATCAATTTTACGGTGTACAATTTACCGGCGGTTATCAATGGCGATATTCATGAGTTTATCGAAAAACTGATGATTGAAGAAAACGCTGAAAAACTAAAAGAAGCAGAAATTTAATAAGGAGCCCCATCCCCTGCCCTTCCCCGAAAGGGAAGGGAGGAAGAAAGCGGGCATAACTTGAACAAAATAATTGAATTTAAACGTCTTCCCCCTTTGGGGGAATTAAAGGGGGCTATATGAATACAACACAACTTTTCGAACAGATTCAGAAAAAACGCAGCTTTTTGTGTGTGGGATTAGATACTGACATTAAAAAGATTCCCGAATATCTTTTGGAAACATCCGACCCGGTTTTTTCCTTCAACAAGGAAATCATCGATGCTACAGCCGAGTTTACTGTAGCTTACAAACCCAACCTCGCTTTTTACGAAAGCCTGGGTTCAAAAGGGTGGGAGAGCCTCGAAAAAACCGTGATGTACATCCGCTCGAAACACAAAAATATCTTTCTAATTGCCGATGCCAAACGAGGCGATATCGGAAACACTTCCGGTTTGTATGCCCGTGCTTTTTTTGAAAAGCTGAGTTTTGATGCGGTCACTGTGGCGCCCTACATGGGCGACGATTCGGTAAAACCATTTCTCGCATATCCTAATAAATGGGTGATTTTGCTGGCGCTCACTTCAAATACCGGTGCGTTCGATTTTCAGTTTTTAAAAGACGAAAAAAGCGGGGATCTGCTTTTCGAATCGGTGTTGAAAACATCGCAAAAGTGGGGTTCGGCTGAAAATATGATGTACGTGGTTGGTGCCACTATAGCCGAAAAACTACAGGAAATAAGGCAGATTGTTCCTGAGCATTTTTTGCTCGTTCCGGGTGTTGGTGCGCAGGGTGGCAGTTTGCAGGAAGTGGCAAAATACGGACTGAACAAACAATGCGGTTTGCTGGTAAACTCATCACGCAATATAATTTATGCTTCCTCCGACAGCGATTTTGCTGAAAAAGCAGGTATCGCCGCCCGCGAAATGCAACAGGAAATGGAGGCGCTGCTGAAAGAAGCCGGGCTGGTATAATTTAACTTATAACTTTTCCAAAGTTTTAACTTTCTAATGCCATTTTCCAGCTTCAATTTCCAGATTTTTATGGTGTCAGTTGTCGAAATCAGTTCAGGAGCGGAGCCGTCAGTTTCAATCAGATTTGCATCGCCTTTTACCTAAATCTCGAAAGCAAATGAGGCATCCAGAATTTCCATGTCGGCGCTGTCGGCCGCATTGAAACGCAGCAGCGACGTACCTTTCCCGTTGGCAATCATCGTGGTTTTGTAACTTGCAAAAACCATCGAACCCGGCTTCCCGGTTTGTTTTTGGTTGTTCCGTGGTTTTTGTACAGGCAGTTAATGCTGTAATAATGAGCAGTAAAATCAGGTTTTGTGGTTTCATTTTTTGTTTTTAAGGATAGCGATTACGAACGGGTTGTAAAAAAACTAAATTTGTTATTATTAAAATTAAACAAACTTAACCATGAACAAAGCTTCAATTCTCGGTTTATTTGCAATTTTTTGTCTGTTGAATTTTGAAATCAAGAGTCAGCCGGTTTCAAAAAGTAATCAGCCCAATTTTGTACTCATTTTTATCGACGACATGGGTTACGGCGACGCTTCCTGTTTTGGTGCAACCGGCTACACCACACCCAACATCGACAAACTGGCAGCCAGGGGGATGCGATTTACCAATTTTTATTCGGCGCAGCCCGTGTGCAGTGCATCGCGTGCAGCTTTGCTTACAGGCTGTTATCCCAACCGGATTGGTATCAACGGTGCTCTTTTCCCCGATGCAAATGTGGGGATCAACCCTTCCGAGACCACCATTGCCGAAATGTTGAAACAAAAAGGCTATGCCACAGCCATTTTTGGAAAGTGGCATTTGGGCGATGCAAAAGAGTTTTTGCCGCTGCAACATGGTTTTGATGAGTATTGCGGTTTGCCCTATTCCAACGATATGTGGCCGATGGACGACCTCGGAAAACCTGCTGAAAAGGAATTCAGAAGATATGGATTGCCACCGCTGCCCTTGATTGAAGGGAACGAAACAAAAGAACTGATTACCGACTTAAAAGGTCAGGATAAACTCACCACGCTTTATACAGAAAAGGCTATCAGCTTTATTAACCGGAACGCCGGGAGACCTTTCTTTTTGTACCTGCCGCACACTATGGGGCATGTGCCGCTTGGCGTTTCCGAAAAATTCGGGGGGAAAAGCAAATACGGGAAATATGGCGATGTGATGATGGAAATCGACTGGAGCGTGGGCGAAATTGTAAAAGCACTCGAAGCAAAAGGTATAGCTGACAACACGGTAATTGTTTTTACTTCGGATAACGGGCCGTGGCTGAATTATGGCGACCATGCCGGTTCGGCTGGTGGAATGCGCGAAGGCAAAGGTACCAACTGGGAAGGCGGACAGCGCGTGCCATTTATTGTGGCGTGGCAGGGAAAAGTTCCCGCCGGAACCATTTGCAACCAGTTGGGGTGTGCCATCGATATTCTACCCAGTTTTGCCGAAGTTGCCGGAACAAAACTGTCTGAAAACAAAATTGACGGAGTGAGCCTTGTTGAACTTTGGAAAGGAAATTCAGAAGCCAAACCACGCACCGAACTTTTCTACTACTACGGCAGAAATAACCTGAATGCCGTTCGCAAAGACGATTGGAAACTGGTTTTACCACACACCTGGGATTCGTATGATACAATTCCCGGAAACGGTGGAATGGGAGGCCCGAGGGTGAGGATCAAAACCGTAAATCCCGAATTGTACAACCTGATGCGTGACCCCGGCGAACAGTTCGATATGGCTGCTTTTTACCCCGAAAAGGTGGCAGAACTGATGATTACTGCCGACGCTGCCCGCAAGGAATTGGGCGACCTGAATGTTGGAATCGAGAAGGGAGTAGGAACGCGCGAATCAGGGAAACTGAATAAATAGGGCAGGAGAATATCGAATACATATTCAACATGTCAATACCGTTTTTGACTTTTATCGTGGTTTCGGCAGTGGCGCTGCTGCTGTTTATGATTTTAAAACTGAAAGTCAATGCGTTTATTACCCTGCTGATTACCGCCATTTATGTGGGAATTGCCACCGGGATGCCATTGACAGAAATCACAAAATCAATACAAAACGGCATGGCCGGAACGCTCGGTTTTGTAGCCACAGTGGTTGGGTTGGGTGCTATTTTCGGGCAGTTACTCGAAAGCTCGGGTGGAGCCGAATCGCTGGCGCGCTACCTGCTGAAAAAGTTTGGCGAGAAACGTGCTCCGTGGGCGATGGTAATCAGTGGGTTCCTGGTAGCTATTCCTGTTTTCCTGGACGTTGGATTTATTATCCTTGTTCCAATTGTTTACGCTCTCTCCCGCGACTCAAAAAGGTCGCTTTTGTATTACGCCATTCCTTTGTTGGCAGGGCTGGCTGTTACACACAGTTTTGTTCCGCCAACGCCCGGGCCAGTGGCTGTGGCCGACATTATTCAGGTTCCGCTGGGTTGGGTGATTTTTTTAGGAATAGTAATCGGTTTTCCTGTGGCAATTATTGCTGGGCCAATCTGGGGAAAATATATTTCGAAAAAAATAGATGTTCAACCACCAGCCGAAGTTATGGATGCAACCGAAACTGAATATGATAAAAATAACCTTCCGCCATTCGGAATAATTGCCTTTTTGATTTCGATGCCATTGATGCTCATCCTTTTTAACACGCTTACAGGAATTCTTGTTCAAAAAGAAATTTTTGCCAAATCGATGTTAACCGATGCCATTGAATTTATCGGACACCCTTTTTCGGCATTGATTGTTGCCACTTTGCTCTCGGTTATTTTTTGCCTGAGACGCGGAATAGACAAGCAAAAAATTCTGCGGTTAAGCAACAAAGCGCTTGCTCCTGCCGGGCTTATCATTTTAATTACCGGTGCTGGTGGCGTTTTGAAACAGGTTTTGGTTGATAGCGGCATCGGCAAAATTATGGCCGAATCGTTGGCTGGTTCTGCCTTGCCACCCCTTGTGCTGGCCTGGCTGCTGGCTGCGGTTGTACGGTTGGCGCAGGGCTCGGCGACGGTGGCCATGATAACGGCTGCCGGTATTTTAGCACCGGCACTCGGCGTTTTCGGGTTATCCGAACCACAACTGGCACTTATTGTTTTGTCGATCGCATCGGGTGCAACAATTGCCTCTCATGTAAACGACAGCGGTTTCTGGCTCGTGGGAAAATACCTCGGAATGACTGAAAAGCAAACGCTGCAATCGTGGACCGTGATGGAAACAATAATTGCTGTTGCAGGATTGGGGCTGATTTTACTGGTGAATATGTTTTTGTAAAAGAAATAATTGTTTTGATGAAAAAGATTCTTTTGCCTAATCGTCATTCCTCTCCCGGGTATTCGGGAGAGGAATCTCACCCAGGTGAAGTGTAAACTAATGAAATGGTTAATTTTCTAACATTTTATTTATGACATTCATTTTTAAAACTTTTCAGGAGCTTACAGTGAATGAATTATACGATATCCTTCGGCTCCGTTCCGAAATATTTGTGGTTGAACAAACCTGTATTTACAACGATTTGGATGAACTAGACAAAGATGCAGTTCATCTGTTCAACAAAAAAGAGGGAAAAATAATAGCATATGCACGCCTGCTGAAACCAGGAACACGTTTTGCCGATTTTTCAATTGGCAGGGTGGTGGTGAAACAAACCGAACGGGGAACCGGGTCGGGTAAAGAATTAATGAAAATTGCAATTGAATATTGCATCACAAACCTGAAAGCCGACAAAATCAAAATCAGCGCCCAGCTATACCTGCAAAGGTTTTACGAAGAACTAGGTTTTGAGGTGGTAACAGAAATGTACCTCGAAGACGGAATCCCGCACCTGGGAATGGTGCACAAATCAAATCACAGTTGAATCAAATCATTCTTTCCATATTGCTGTTTATTAATCTGTTTCTGCCGACTGATTGTTTTTCGAGAACAGCAATACTCAAAGGTATGGGTGGGGCGGTTTTTAACTTCCCTATAACTGATTTGCAGCAAAACTCAGATTTGAAAACTCAGATATTTACCCTTATTTACAATGCCCGTTTTAATGAGGCGGAAAAGTTACTTGGAGAAACTGATTTTAAAAGCAACCCTTTCTATTTCCAGGTTTTACAACTCGACCTGTTCTGGTGGAAATACAGCGTCAGTAAATCTGAATCCAACGAAAAAAAGCTTGACAACACGCTGAACTGGTTTTCGGAGCAAAACAAAAATTCAAAATACAACGAAATCAACAGGCTGATATGGCTTTCATACAAAATGCGTTTCGAGGTAAAACGTAAAAATTACGTGAAAGCCTTTGTGCTGAAAAGCGAAGTGGCTGACCAGCTTGAAGTGGTACAGCAAAATCCTGTGAATTTGCCCGATGGCGAACAAAAACTGCTGGCTGTTTTTACGCTCTTGCTGCAATACAGCAATGAAGCGGGTTCGGTTTTCGGGAATAATGCGGAAAAACAGGCTTGTTTAAGCGGGTTACAGCAACTGGCAGCCAACAGCGACTGGATAGTTTCGTCGGAGGCGCATTATTTTCTTGGACGCATTTATACAAAAATCGAAAAACAACCTGAAAAAGGCAGGGAGCATTTCAAAATCCTCTCCGTCATGTTTCCGCTGAACCGCCTGTTTGCCGACCTGGCAAAAGGTCTGGCCATCGATTTTTAAGCTTGGAAAAATGTATTGGGCTGCTCTTTCTGAAAAGTGCGTTTCCCGCATTTCGGGCATACTGCCTTTTTGAGCCGGTGAATATTGGTGAGTTTTAACCTCGACCTGCAACACCCACAACGGAATTCGCTACGGTAAACGGCTGTTTCGTCGTTGTAAACAACAACCTCTTTTTTGTCGTGCAGCGTTTTGCATTTCGGGCACTTGTAAATCTGAAACCCCGATTTCAGAAAAAGTGCATCCCCGGTGGCAGCCAATTTTTTCAGCGCCTGGTGGGTTTTGTAATGAAACAGTTTCTGGCTTTGTTTTAAATAATGGTTCAGCGGTTGAGAGTGCACAAGAAACCCGTGTCCTTCGTTGAAATTTTCTTCGAATCCACAGTGTGTGCAACGATATTTATAAGCGTGTCCCATAATCAGTTGATCGCTCTAAATATAGCGAAAAAGAAAGCTGATTCAGAATGTTTTACAACAGGAAAACAGGAAGTTTTTTTTGAGGCCGGAACTTTTCGATAGCAAACAATGTTTAACAACAAAAACAAAGTAACATGAAACAGACAATATTAATTATTTTGACAGTTGCGCTGGTACTGGTAAGCCAGGCACAAAACGCTACCGGACTTGCCATTGGAGATAAAGCGCCCGCTTTTACTGCAACAACCGATGACGGTTCAACCTGGAAACTGGCTGATTATGTGGGAAAGAAAAATGTGGTGGTTTATTTCTATCCGGCAGCAATGACCGGCGGCTGTACCAAACAGGCGTGTGCGTATCGCGATGCACAACCGACTATTGAAGCGGCAAATGCCGTTGTGGTTGGCGTTAGCGGCGACAACCCTGAGGGGTTGAAACTTTTCAAAAAGGCTGAAAACCTGAATTTTACCTTGCTGGCCGATGAAAAAGGTGAAATAGCCAAATCGTTTGGCGTACCGGTAAAAGATGGAGGAAAAATTACCCGCGAAATTGAAGGCAAAAGTTATGACCTCACCCGTGGCGCAACCGCCAGCCGCTGGACTTTTATCATCGATAAAAAAGGCAACATCGTTTATAAAAACGAACAGGTGGATGCCGCCAAAGATGCCGAAGCTGTGCTGGCATTTCTCAGGAAATAAGCCCCCTTCATCCCCCCGGTGGAGGGAGATTGGAAAGTCTGCAATTATTTGTAGCTCATTCCCGGTTAAAATAAAGCTCAAAACAACAGGTTGAATGAGCTTTAAATTGTATATTCGTGAGCTTTAATTATCGAAATGATTGATTTAAGAGACCGGATAATACTTGATTGTATAAAGAAAACAGGGGGCTGTTCTTCTAAGGAAGTCCATGACAATGTTGATGTTGCAGTAAGTTATGCAACATTAAAAAGGATTTTGTCAAGATTGACAGCAGAAAATCTGGTTTCAACAGTTGGTCAGCGAAAAGGAACAAAGTATATTATTTCTCCTGCTTTTGAGCTACTGGAACCTATCGAAATTGAGAAATATTATGAAAAAGAAGTAGATGAAAGAGACATAAAGACAGGATTCAATTTCTCCATCATTAACGATGTGCTTGCCAGATACAGTGTTTTTACAGAAGCTGAATTGGATAAACTGAGCAAACTTCAGACGAAATTTAAAAGTAATATATCACAACTGTCAGCAATTGAATTTAAAAAGGAATTTGAAAGATTGGCCATTGATTTAAGCTGGAAATCATCGCAAATAGAGGGGAATACGTACTCTTTGCTTGAAACAGAAAGACTTTTAAAAGAAAAGGAAACCGCGGCAGGAAAAACGAAGGAAGAAGCAGTAATGCTTTTAAATCATAAAGATGCGCTTGATTTTATCATCGAAAATCTCGACTATCTGAATCCTTTGACGATTTCGAAAATTGAGGATATTCACAGTATGCTCACCAAAGAACTTTCGGTGGAACGAAGCCTGAGAAAGCGGCGGGTTGGAATTTCCGGAACAAATTATCGTCCGTTGGACAATGAATTTCAAATTGCAGAGGCTTTGAGAGATTCATGCAATGTGATTAATACAAAAGAAAGCGTTTTTGAAAAAGCGCTGCTGGCGCTTGTTTTGGTATCGTATATTCAGCCATTTATGGATGGCAATAAACGGACAGCCCGGATTGTGAGCAATGCCATTCTGATGAACGAAGAACATTGTCCGCTCTCTTTCAGAACGGTTGGCTCTGTTGATTACAAAAAGGCAATGCTGCTGTTTTATGAGCAAAATAATATATCAGCCATCAAGGAAATATTTATCAACCAGTTTGAATTTGCTGTGGAAACCTATTTTTAAATGGGAATAAAACTCCCTGCCTGTTTTGTCGTGCAGCCACCCTGAGCGCAGTCGAAGGGTGTTTTCCCCATCCCTGTTAAAGTTTTTCCAGTACTGTTTAACTTGGGCGGGTAAAACAGTTACCGGGAAGCCAAAATTTTTAACTTGGGAGGGTCAAACAGTAACTGGGAAGCCGAAATCTTTAACTGGGGAGGGTTAACCTGTAACAAGGAAACAGATATTTTCATCAAAGATAGCTCCGGCACCAGCTATCGTGCAGCAACCCCAATACTTTCTGATGCTGTTATTTCTTATTCCTTATTTTGTTATTCTCTTTTTGCTTTTAACAAAAAACCTCTTTACTATTAGGAAATTGAATTGATTCTCTTTGAGAAAAATTCGTGATATGGACGACCAGATAAATTTGGAGAAGACATTTAATCAAAGGATTACTGCTTCCGGAAATGATTTTAAAACGATGATTCATTTGTATGATTCCGATGATTATCATTAGTCGTTGTTTATGGGGCACATTGTAATTGAAAGACTACTGAAAGCTTGTGTTGTGAGAGCAACAGAAAAACATGCACCATTCACTCATGACTTAACCAAATTGGCAAATTTATCCGGGGTGCAGTTATCTGAAAAAAATCTTGACTGGTAAGATACAATTACAACTTTTAATATGAATGCCCGTTATGACAGCTATAAGGAAGCATTTTACAAAAAATGCACGTATGATTTTACAACAGAATGGATTGAGAAAATAAAAATTTTGCAATCATGGATAAAGGAGAAGCTTTAAAAATTGTCGGAAAATATATTGAGTCGCTTAGTAATAAATACGTGATTTTACAGGCCTTTATGTTTGGCTCGTTTGCAAATGGAACCAACCACAATGATAGTGATATTGATGTGGCGATTGTAATTAATAATGTTGCTGATATTATTGATACCCAGATTGACATGATGAAATTGCGAAGGAAGGTTGATTTACGAATCGAACCACATCCTCTTTCTGGTGCCTTGTATTTGCCCTGTAAATGAGTGTGAGCAGTTCTATGGTTTCTTTCTTCAAACTCTCGCCTACGGTATATTTATATTCCTTACTAAACTCCTTTGTAAACTGGAATATAGCCAAAAGCAAATCATAAGTTGCTTTATAAACAGGAAGTTCGTTATACTGTGCCATTCAAAAAAAAATCGACCCGCTTCGCGGGAAATAATCAAATAAATCAAATAATTAAAAATCCCTCAAACAGCGGACAGACAAGCCATACCTCTTATCGTAGTAGCTTCTGCCCACACCGCTGGAATTGTAGTACATGAACCGGTACCAGGCGGTACTGGTAATGTTCTCAGTAGCCCTCCACCAGAAGCCGTAGTAGCCAATGAAGTGGAATGTACCATCGTAGTTACGGTAGCCACCCGGAAGGGCTGTAAAGCCGGTTTCGTTGGTTGCGCCGGTGTTTGGGCTTAACCAATGCGTTGTGCCGGTTTCTTTTAACTTACCGCCCGAAACACTTTCACCTCCTAAAAAGGTTGTTAGCGTTGTCCATTCCGCATCTGTTGGCACATGCCAGCCGGTGGGGCACAGTTTGCCTATGTTTACTGTATACCAATTGTACAAGGCACCGTAGGTATTACCATAAGTAGTTTGATCATTATTGTACCAGCAATAACCGGGTGTACTAAGTGCACCCCAAGCTGTATTATCTGTTACCAATGGTATGGCTGTACCATCATTGTACTTGGTAACTTTTAAGTTTTCTTTCATCCATGTTTGCGTGCCTATGGTTATTGTATTGTAAACATTGCCGTCTTTGTCGGTTACAGTACTTCCACTGGGTGTAGTGGCTTTGGCATAAAAAACAACACTATCTACATTATTTACGGCTACTTTCAAAATTCCACCGGTCTTTTGATGAACATACATGGTGTCTTGCGCCTGTAAATTTGTTAAGCCAAACATTATGGCTATACTGATTGTAAAAATTATTTTTTTCATATCGGATTGCTTTTTTATTGTTTAATAAACTTTGTTGTTTCTATTGCTGTACCACTTGTTATACGGCATAGATAAAGACCGTTGGGTAATTCGGAAATATTTACTTTATGCGTTGTTACGTTTCTTTGCAACTGCTCGTTATAAACTACACGCCCGTCAATGCTGAGTATTTCAATGCTCATGGGCTGATTTTTCATTTCATTGAATTGAAGATTCAATTCCGTGTTTACCGGATTTGGATAAACAATAAACCGGCTGTCTGTACTGGTCATTTCCTCAACCTCTGTGGTTAAATTAAAAGACAGGTAACGCAGATTTGTCAATGCATATGCGTCTGTTCCGCCGGCTTTTTTATTTACCGAAAGATTGCCTGACGAAAAGGTCATCTTTTTAATGTCGCTCAGCGTGTAAGGGGTTTGTGTACCGCTTTTCGCTTTTACATACAGGGTTTGTGCCTGTAGTCCTGTTAGTCCAAGTCCTAATAAAATAATGGCGCTTAATTTTAATCGTTTGTGTCGCATGTGTCTTCCTTTTTTAATTGTTTATGATTCGTTTTTATTAATAGTTTTCTATTCTGCTTGTTCTGTGTTGCTGTCGGTCTGCCAATGAACGCTAACGGTTTCGTATATGAAACGTTTGGCATTTCGAAGCACATTCCTGTCAAGTTACAAGTACTTTTGATACGGGCTGAAACCTTCGATAACCCACTGACTGCCAAATGTTTTATATACGATGTTGAACTAAACCTCACT
>DYSZ01000232.1 GCA_020726265.1 Draconibacterium orientale | reverse complement strand
CGTGATTTCAGAACTGCCATCCGTAAATATTATAAAACGCATTATCCCGTTACCGAAGAGGCTCAATCAATCGATAATTTTAATCCGGGCAACGGCAATGTTTCCCGCATCGGTCACGAACCTCGTGTTGCACTTGCCGTTTTGTATCAAATGTTTGCTCCCCACATCGCATCCGGCAGATTATTGATATTAACCGAAAGCAAAATAATTTCGGCTGAAAAAAATGGAAAGCAGGTAAAATCATTACGCGCAAAAATGCTTCGTACTGAAACAGAAGTAACACTGACTGCATCCTATTTTGTTGATGCCACCGAACTTGGCGAATTATTGCCTTTAACAGGTACAGCATTCGTAACCGGTTCGGAGTCAAAAAAAGAAACCGGCGAATTGCACGCACTCGATGTTGCCGACCTTGAAAACAACCAGTCGTTTACGGTTTGTTTTGCCATCGATTATTTGCCTGGCGAAAACCACACCCTTGAAAAACCAAAAGATTACGATTTTTGGCGGTCATTTCATCCAAAAATGACCCCGCCCTGGCCTGCAAAACAACTCAGTCTGTTTTATTCTTCACCTTTTAATCCTGAAGAACCCAAAGAACTTGGATTTAATCCTGAAGGAAAAAGTACAGCGCCCCTGCTCAATTTGTGGACTTACCGACGGATTATCAGTAAAAATAATTTCAAACTCGGATTCTTCTCCAGCGATATTACCATTATAAACTGGCCTCAAAACGATTATTACAATGGCAACCTGATTGGTGTTTCCGAAAAGGAATTCAATTATCAGGTTGAACAGGCCAAACAATTGAACCTGTCGCTGCTTTACTGGCTTCAAACCGAAGCTCCCCGCCCCGATGGAGGGAAAGGCTGGCCAGGAATCAGACTACGAAAAGATGTACTCGGCACCGAAGATGGAATGGCAAAATATCCGTACATCCGCGAATCGCGCCGGATAAAAGCTTTGTTTACAGTTCTCGAAGAACATGTTGGAAAGGAAAACCGGCAACTGGTTGCCAATGCTGAAGAAGCAAAAAAAGCTGCATTTTTCGCTGACAGTGTTGGCGTTGGTTACTATCCCATCGATTTGCACCCGTCGAATAAAGGGCTAAACCAATTGAATTTACAGGTGCTTCAATTTCAAATTCCACTGGGCGCTTTAATCCCGCAGGAAACGGAAAACCTGTTGCCTGCCTGCAAGAATATCGGAACTACTCACATTACAAATGGCTGCTATCGTTTGCACCCCGTGGAATGGAACATCGGCGAATCGGTTGGTGCGCTTGTATCTTATGCTATTCAAAAGAAAATAACACCCCGCGAAATTCACGCTGATTCACAACTGCTAAATGACTTTCAGCAATTGATTCGCTCACAGGGAATTGAAACACAATGGCCGGAATAAATTATTTCAGATGAATAAATTTAGATTTTAAAGCCAATAAGAAGATAAACTATGAAAAAACTATTCAATTTTTTGCCAGTGCTGATTCTTGTATTCTTCTGGAATTTCAGCTTTGCTGAAAAGCCTGAAAAATCGGGTTGGAAACTGGCAATTCAATCTTACACATTTCACAAATTCAGTTTGAAGGAAAGTATTGAGAAAGCCTCACAATTAGGGATAAAAAATGTGGAAGCATTTTACAACCAACCTCTGGGAGATGGACTCGAAGGAACTTTGCTGACAATGGACGAAGCAACTCAAAAACAATTGCTCGCTTACGCCAAATCGCAGAACGTTAAAATTATTGCAACCGGTGTGGTATCGAACAAAAAACGCGATGATTGGGAAAAAATCTTCAAACTCGCTTCGTCGATGGGAATTGAGATTATTACCTGCGAGCCGAAATATGAAGATTTAAAATATGTTGACGAGTTAGCTAACAAATATAAAATTGATGTCGCCATTCACAATCATCCCAAACCATCCGATTATTGGAATCCCGATTTATTCCTCGAAAATGTAAAAGGGCTGAGTGAAAGAATTGGCGGTTGCGCGGATATCGGTCATTGGAAAAGAATGGGTGTTGACCCGGTTGAAGGCCTGAAAAAATATGGCAACCGTTTGAAAGTAGTTCATTTGAAAGACATTGAAGCAAAACAGGAAGGAAAAGGTTATCAGGATGATGTGGTATTAGGGAAAGGAATTATTAAAATTGATACAATTTTTAAAGAACTTAAAAACCAGAAATTCAAAGGGCTTTTTGCAATCGAATTCGAAGGCGACCAGCAATCACTGATGGCAGATGTGCAAGAATATGTTCAATTTTTTAACAAGAGTGTGTTTGATTTATTTAAAAATCAGCAATAAAACAGAATACGAATGAAACACAAACTAACTTATTTAGCCGCTTTACTCATTTTGGTAATCACCGGCTGTAAAACAACCGATAATCAACTTTCGGAACAGGAGAAAAACGAGGGTTGGGAACTGCTTTTTAACGGCACAAACCTCGATGGTTGGCACGACTACAACGGCGATAGTTTAACCGGTCCGTGGAGTGTTGAAAATGGCACAATTAAAGCCGAAGGTCATGGCGACGACCTGAATGGGTACATTGTAACAGGAAAAGAGTATGACAATTTTATCCTTTTGTGGGACTGGAAAATTTCGAAAGGTGGAAACAGCGGCATGTTGTACCACGTGGTACAGGATAAAAAATATACAGTTCCCTATTTAACCGGACCTGAATACCAGATAATCGACGATATTAATTTTCCGCAGCCGCTCGAAGAATGGCAAAAATGTGCCGCCGATTATGCCATGTACCTGCCCGACAAAACCAAAATGAAAGTTAATCCCGCCGGAGAATGGAATACTTCGAAAATTGTGTTCGACAATGGCGAAGTGGAATACTGGATAAACGGCGAAAAAATTATTGCCTTCGAAGCCTGGTCAGCCGACTGGTTCGCAAGAAAAGAATCGGGAAAATGGGAAAACGCACCCGATTACGGGTTAAGCCCGACAGGTGTAATTTGCCTGCAGGACCACGGATATCCGGCTTGGTTCAAGAACATCAAAATCAAAAAAATCGAGAGAAAAGAAAAAGAAGAATGGCTTTTTAACGGAACATCAACCGATGCATGGAGAGGTATTGAATCAGACTCATTTCCGCAGGACGGTTGGAAAGTTGTTGGCGATGAATTTATTGTGATGGCTCAGGAAGGAAATATCCCTGCTGGTGCCGATATTATCACGAAAAAAATGTATTCCAACTTTATTTTGGAACTCGATTACAAGTTGACTACACATGCCAACAGTGGAATCAAATATTTTGTGACAAACAACATTCCCGGTTACGAAGGTCAATTTCTTGGTCTTGAATACCAGATAATTGACGAAGCCAGCTACACCGAAGAAGAACTGGGCAATACTTTGGGAAACCACAAAACAGGGTCTTTGTACGAGCTGATTCCTGCACCTGTCGATAAGTTAATGAACCCACCCGGAGAATGGAACCACGTAAAACTGGTTGTTGATGGCAAACATGCTGAACACTGGCTCAACGGGAGGAAAATGATTGAATATGAAAGAGGCAGCGAAGCTTTCAGGATATTGGTTGCAAAAAGCAAATATTCAGTTTATAAAGATTTCGGTGAATCGCCCAGAGGTTATATTCTTTTGCAAGGGCACAATGGAGAAGTAGCTTTTAAAAAAATAAAAATCAGGCATTGGTAAGCTGATTTTTCACGCACACTGAGTACATTTAGAGTTTAACAAATACTGTTATAAGCTTTAATTAATTACCAAAATCAAATAGTGCAAATCATGAAAAAGCTACTCCTCTTTGTTTTTATTTCTCTCGTAATCAGTTCCTTTTCTGAAAGACAAATCAAATGGACTGCCATTGGTGACTCAATTACCTATTTAAACGAGCATCCTGATGAAACCGGAAACCGGATTACAAAAGGATACATGACCGGAGTTGTTGAAAAACTTCCCAAAATCAGCTACAACAACAAAGGATTTAATGGCTGGACTGCAAGCCGGAGTTTTGGCAAGTTTAATCGGCATTGCAGCACGTAAGTCAATCGAAACCGGACAAACCATACGAATTGACGACCTTGTAACATTTCCACTCGAGTGGAACTGGTAAAAAAAACAACAATATTTGAGACCTTAAAACTAAATCAGCAATAATTTAACATGAAAAACAGCCGGAGAGAATTCAGGAAAAAAACTG
>DYSZ01000231.1 GCA_020726265.1 Draconibacterium orientale | reverse complement strand
GCCACAGCCGAACAGATTGTTCGATTAAAAGAAGTACTTATTCCTGGTCTCCCCGATTTTGAATGGACAGTGGAATGGAATAAATATATTAACGACCCCACCAATACAAACCAGAAAAACGTGGTGGCCACAGCATTAAAAAATCTGCTGGTTACAATTTGTACCTCAGCCGAATACCAGTTAAATTAAGCATCATGGACAGAAGAAAATTTTTACGCAATACAGCCTCATTTATTTCATTACCCCTTTTGATAAACGGCCAAACCATGCAGGTTTTTGGGTCAGGCAGCTATTTAAATCCTGAAATCACCGATGGAAAAATTCTTGTGCTGATTCAGTTAGATGGCGGAAACGACGGATTGAATATGCTTATTCCGCTCGACAAATATGATAATCTTGCCAAAGTGCGACCCGAAGTGGTTTTGCCCGAAAACAAAATCGCCGGTATCACCGAAAAACAGGGATTACACCCGGCGATGACCGAAATTCAGTCACTTTATGGCGCCGAAAAAATCATGTTTGTACAAAATGTGGGGTATCCGAAACCCAATCTTTCGCATTTTCGTTCAAAAGAAATCATACATTCGGCTTCCGATTCAAACATTGTAGTTTCCTCGGGCTGGCTGGGCCGCTACCTCGAAACTTTGCACCCTGATTTTCCAACTGATTATCCAAACCCTCAAAATCCGCATCCGCTGGCGGTTACTATTGGCAGCACTAGTTTGCCCACTTGTCAGGGTGAAGTCAATAATATGGCAATGGTTTTACAAAACCTGCAAACAAAATACGATGCAGGCAACAATGAAACCACATTCCCCGATACTCCTTACGGTTACGAACTGGCCTATATTGCCGGCATAATGGAAAGCACCGAAAAATACCTTACAATAATTACTGAAACTGCTGCGCTTTCAGAATCGAGATCAACATTTTGGTCAGCTTCGGGCACCAATAGTCTGGCTGATAAACTCAAAATTGTTGCACGTTTGATTGGAGGAGGATTAACCACTCCTGTTTATATGCTGAACATGGGGGGATTTGATACCCACTCAGGGCAGGTAACCGAAGGACAAACTGAGTTGGGAGAACACGCAAATTTGTTGAAAAAACTTTCGGTGGCCATTAACGCATTTACCGATGAACTAAAAATTCAACAAAAAGAAGAACAGGTAATCGGCATGGTTTTCAGTGAGTTTGGACGAAGAATTAAATCGAACAGCAGTTTTGGAACCGATCACGGTGAAGCATTTCCTATAATGCTTTTCGGGAATCCGGTAAATCCTGTTGTTTATGGTGAAAATCCCGATATTCAGCCAACAATAGATAAAGATGCCAATGTAAAAATGAAAACCGATTTCAGAAGTGTTTATGCTTCGATTTTGTACCATTGGTTTAAACTTGACCAAGACGAAATAAGAGCGATTTTGTTCGACGATTTCGCAATTCTGCCCATTTTGAAATCTTCGGTGGCAAACAATCCCGATATCAGGAAGAAAACATCACCTGAAATCACTTCGGTTTATCCAAATCCGGTTGATGAAAATGCAGAAATCAGATTTTTCAGCAATGGCGGCTCTGTGCAAATTCAGCTTGTAAATACCGATGGACGACAAAGCCAGATTTTGTTTAGCCAAAACGTGGTGCAGGGCAGCCACTCGTTTACATTCAACCGGAAAAATCTGCCGGCAGGAATTTACTTTATTGTAATTCGTGAAAAAAACCTGAAGAGTTCAATTCCGGTAACACTGAAATAAGATTTGAAAAAATCGAAAATTCAGTCTGAAACAGTGGAAGATTACAGGATCTTAAATCCGACTGAAAGCATAAATGCATTGTTTTTCGCACTTTTTCCTTCCTGCGTGTAAAATTCGCCCAATCCGTTTTCCATCCGCGCATCCACGGTGATAAACAATACATCCACACCAACACCGTACTGAATACTCGTGTACCTGTCTTTGTAAAACGAATCGTCGAAATCAGCACCGCCTGATACATCGTCTTTTGTAATGCTATTGAAAACTGGTCCGCCAATTACATGAAAATCGAGAAGTTTTCCCTTAATCAGCCTGAAACCCAGCAGTACCGGTACATCAAAAGTTTTATAGTTGAAAGAAGCCATTGTACTTGAGATGTCAGAAGTTACATCTCCGCCCTTTCCACTGAAATACAATTCGGGCTGAATAAAAACCCTGTCCCATCCGACTCTACCGAAAACGCCTATATGTGACTTTGTAACCGACTCAGAAGAGTAATCATCCATATTAAGACTGATTTTTGAGAAATTTACACCTCCTTTTATTCCAAGGTCAAGTTTTGGCTGCGCGACCACCGAAGTCAACAGTACAATTGCAAATGCAAGAACAATTAATCTTTTCATGTCTGAATTTTTTCTATTAAAACGATTAAAAAATACGAATCGTATTCAAAGGTAAACAAACACACTAAAATTTGAAATTTTTTTTTCTTTCCATAAATTCGGGCATAATAGTTGAGAACAACTTTACAAATCCGGGAAATATGAAAAAACAATTTTACCTGATATTTTTGATTGATCTGATACTTTTAACAAATTGCAGTACAACAAAATACGTTTATGATGAATCGAGCAACCAACGACAGAAAGAATTGATTCATGTGCGCAGTGGTGCAGTTACCGGAGAAATTTTTCTGGCAACTTTTTCTGTATTGCTGTCTGCAGTTTCGGGTACTGAACTTGATTACTATCCTTCGGAAACCCGGTTTAAAAAAATTCAACTGCAAAATCCCACCAATGACACTGTTTATGTAAACATGCTAACCGATGTGTACCGGGATAAACTTGACTATTGCGATTTTATGGATATACGCATACCGCCTGGAAAAAGCTGCCGTATGCTTTGCCCTGTCAATGCTGAATATAATGTATATTTCAGAAATAAATGGGAAAACGAAGAGGATGAAATGATTACCATCAACACCGCGGGCTTATCGTCAGTTAAACTTGTACCTGCTTCAACATTAACATCTCAATCAAAATAACAGAGCAATTTATCAGTCGAGAAATTTCCTGAATTCGCGGTAATCTTTTACAATTATAACCAAACGTGGTAATTGTGGCGAATGGATTTGCAGCTGCCAACCCGTAATAAATACTTTCTGATGCGGAAAAACATGTTTCAGATTTGCCAGGTATTCTTCCAGTTCGTCTTTGGGAACCGAGTTGATAAAAGCTGTAAAAACAAAGTCGATTCGGGTGTGTACGCTGATTTTTGTAAGGTCTTCGAAAGGTACATATTGCCCTAAGTAAATCACATTGTATCCCATTTTCCGGGCCAGGTACGAATAGAAAAGCAAACTCATTTCGTGCAGCTCGCCATCGGGCAGATAAAAAAGAATGGTTGATTCACGTTCCGACTCAACGCCGAGTTTATCGATTTCAGCAATCAGCTTTTGCCTGATAATGTTTGTAACGAAATGCTCCTGGGCCGGAAAAATAGTCCCGACCAGCCAATAAGTTCCAATACGCTCAAAAAACGTAAAGAAAACTTTGGCCACGGCGTCTTCAATCCCTTTTTCTTTAATAATTTCAGTAACGAGTTTATAAAATCCAATCGTGTCAAAATTCAGCATAAACAAAATCAGCCGGTCGATGTAATCCGACTCAGCTGTACTTTTGCTTGTAATATCGAGCACAGTGGTTTTTATTTGCGAATCGTTCCATTGGGCTACTTTCGAAATCTTAAACTTGTTTTTAACCAGCAGCGAAATGTTCAGAATCCGGCGAAGGTCATCGTCACTGTAATACCTGATGTTTGTATCGGTGCGGCCCGGAATAAGCAACCAGTAGCGCTTTTCCCAGATTCTGATGGTGTGTGCCTTCACCCCCGATAATATTTCAAGGTCTTTAATCGAATAACCCTCTGCTTTCATAATTTAAGGTACTTGTTATTGAAGTTGAAGTAAAAACACAAAAATAATCTTTTTGTTTAATCATTATTTTTTGAAGTATAAACAAAATAAGCGTGTTAAGTAATGAAAAAGAAAAATGTCATATTTCTATCGCTTCACTCACCCCGAGTTCTCCCGATATAAATCTGGAGAACTCGGCCTCTCTCTCTGTGAGAGAGGGGAAAAGACACCGGAAGGTGGCTTGGGGTGAGTGAATTAAAGTACTACAAGAAATTCTTCTCAATACTTATTTTGAAAT